>CAZJLX010000031.1:0-3758 GCA_964546545.1 uncultured Ignavibacteriaceae bacterium
GATAAAAACTATATCCTGTTCGCACCCAAGGATCGGCAGAATAATTATCATTCCGACCGGAATCAGAGACATAAACAGGTTGCCGGAAAGCAGTCCATCACGCTTAAGCTGAAGATAATTATATCCGCCCAGCAGAGTAAAACCGAGAAGGAAAAATCCAAAGATGTCAATATCTCTGGCCATGCCGTCAGATGGGTCTAGAATAAATAGACAGATTATCTGTGGTATTAATAATAATCCGAAAATTTTATAAAAATCGACAGACCGAAGAGAATTACTTGCATATAAAATCGTGAATAAAAATACCAGACCTAAAGGAACGAATAATATCATTAAATTGAATATATCAATCAGATGCGAAGCACTGAAAAGCCCGTAATAAACATCGGGAGATTTGCCGGTCAAAAATAGAAGGGATTTTGAAAGAGCGGGATTCCCAATCGCTTTGAGATAAGTTATCGCGACTCCGGACAAGATAATGCAAAAAGCGGCCAGCGAACCGGCGAAGCGTCCCACCTGACCCCGTTTTATAAGAAACCGGAGGGTTAGATATACCAAGACCGGCAAAAAGGTTATAAACAGGATGTTAAGAAACAGACCGAGGAGCTGGATTATCCACAGATAAATTAATATCTTTTTATTGCTCTCTGTAATAAGCCTGATTTTGAAATAGACGGCAATCAGAGCCAGCGTTAGTAGAAGCGGCATATTTTCGACCATGCCGAAAAAATAGAGAGTGAATCCGGAAAAGAGTAAAATCAGGAAATATATTAAGCGCTCATCATCCGATTCTGATATTTTCTCGGAAATTTTAATCGAAAAAAGCAGAAAGATCGGGGCACAAATAAATGAGACAAGCTGATAACTCAATATTGCCGCACTCACTTTAGCGATACCGGTGGCGGTCAGGATTAGATATATGAGATATGGAATAAAAGTCCCGCCGAATTCATGCCATTTAAAAATCGGTTTGGTCGATTGAGCGAAATTGGATACCCGGAGATAGCCGTCGCCGAAAAAATGACCATGAAAACGAAAGATAATAAACAGAATCAATAAAAGACCGATTATCAGTAAACGTCCCCGGTTCTTTTTTTCACCCCAGAGATAAGGCGCTATTAAATCGGATACAAAATGCCGCCGCGGCGAGAGAAACAGGAAGACTGCCACGACCAGACAGAAAACCAGCCAGATATAATACAAGGCGGGCGGGAGAAAATCGCCGGAATTAAAACCCCAATTGACATTAAAAATAGTCGAACCGAAGAGAGAGAGAGCCAGCGACAAAATCGTCAGCAGGAGAATAAAGATATTTACACCAGATGAAAAAATTTCTTTGTTATATCGCATTAGTGGCTGTTTCATTCTCTTGATTATCTAAATTTCCTGACGTCCCTCCAGCGCCCGTGACAGCGTGACGCCATCAGCATATTCCAAATCGCCGCCGACCGGCAGGCCTCGTGCAATACGAGTGACCCGGACATCCAGAGGTTTGAGCAGTTTGGCGAGATACAAAGCAGTCGCCTCTCCTTCAACATTGGGATTAGTGGCGACGATGACTTCTTTGACCGAGCCGTTGATACGCTCCAGAAGCTCTTTTATTTTCAGATCATCCGGCCCGATGCCGTCCAGCGGTGAAATTCTCCCGCCGAGAATATGATAGAGACCATTAAAACCTTCCGCTTTTTCAAGGGCGACCAGATCGCTGCTTTCTTCCACGACGCAAATAATATCGCCTTCCCGACGGGCATCGGTACAAATAAAACAGGGATCGCTTTCTGAGATGTTAAAACAGATCGAACAGAAACCGACCTTTTCCTTGACCTCGCGGATAACGTCGGCCAGTTCAAAGGCCTCCTCGCGAGAGATTTTTAAAAGATGAAAGGCCAGACGGCCCGCCGATTTGCGCCCGATTCCCGGCAAACGGGCCAGCAGGCTGATTAATTTTTCCACCGATGCGGATGATTTAAACATTTTATCCTCAGAAAGGCAGGTTCATTCCCGGTATATTCAAACCACCGGTCAGAGAAGACATCTGTTCCGCCTGTAATTCCTGTGCTTTTTGCCGTGCCTGATTAACGGCGGCCACGATCAAATCTTGGAGCATTTCGATATCTTCGGGATTGACCACTTCCTTATCGATTTTAATCTCGAGCAGATCCTGCTTGCCGTTGACAATCACCTTCACCATACCGCCGCCGGAGCTTCCCTCAACCTCGGTCTGTTCCAGTTCGCTCTGAATCTCTTCCATCTTCTGCTGCATCTTCTGGAACTGCTTCATCATGTTTCCGAGATTACCTTTTCCCATGATAAGTACTGCTTTTTTTCGGCCGACAATTTCACCGTCAAATTTTTCGACAATATTTCTCAACCTTTCATCCTCGGCCAATATTTTTTCAGTATCAAGCTTTTCTACTTTCGGGGCCGGTTTTGGTTCATTCGCAGGCTTGACGGTTTGGTCGATTTCGAACCGGATTTTCAGGTTAGTTTTATAGAATTCACGCAGCGCCGATAAAATCGTCGTCTGATAATTTGATTTCTCAACCACCTGTTTCGAGGTTCCGCCCGCATTGTGAAAAACAGCGGTGATAATATTATCATTGACATCCTTAATATCGGCCATCGCCAGCAGCGCCGAAAGCATCGGATTTTCACGTTTTAAAAACTCGATAAACTTAGGCCAGCCTGTTTCCACAATCGGCTTGTTTATCGCCCTGATCGGAGTTGTCGCCGCCGGTGAATCTACAATATCTTTTCCCGTCTCTTCCGCGGTTTTTTCCTGGTTACTGACAGGTGCGGCAGCCTTAATCGGCGCGCCGAACAGGTCAGTTTCATCATCGAATGACATCGGTTCCTCATCTTGTGACAGATGCGCCAAAATTTCTTCAAACAGAATAGTCGATTCCATACTGGCCATCATGAGTGTTCCGGTTTCCAGAATCAATCGATAATCCAGCCCGCTTTTCAGATCAAGGGTCATATCATTGACTATTTTTATCAATCGCAGAAGATCACCCGATGAAAAATAACCCGACTGTTTTTGAAAATTTTCCATTTCCGATTCGGACAGTTCCAGAAGCCTCTCCGGGTTGTTGCTGTTGATAATAATCAAAAGCTGCCGCAGATGTTCGGCCAGCCCGGCGCAAAATTCCGGAAGCTCGACCCCTGAATCGATCAGCTCTTTTATTTTTTCCAGTCCGGTGGCGCTGTCTTTGGCAGCGATGGCCTCGACATATTCAAAATAGAAACGGTTGTCAATCAATCCGAGCGCGTCGATTACCTGAGAAATCTCGATTTTTTCCCCTGCATAGGCCGAAATCTGATCCAGAAGCGACATCGCATCGCGAACCGATCCGGCCGCTTTACGGGCCAGGATGAATAGCGCATCGTCATCGATTTCTATTTTTTCCGCCTCAGCAATATTTTTCAGGTGATCACTCAGGTTCGAAACGGTTACCCGATGAAAATCATACTGCTGGGTCCGTGAACGGATAGTCGGCGGCACTTTTTGCGGCTCAGTCGTAGCCAGCATAAAAACAACGTGGGGGGGAGGTTCTTCGAGCGTTTTTAAGAGCGCATCAAAGGCCGAACCGGAGAGGCGATGCACTTCATCGATAATGTAGATACGTTTTTTGCCCGAAGTCGGCATGTATTGGACATTTTCGCGCAGAGTGCGGATATCATCCACGCCGGTATTCGAGGCGGCGTCGATTTCAAGGACATCCAGAGAAGAACCGGCAATGATTTCTATGCATGAC
>CAZJLX010000031.1:3768-11959 GCA_964546545.1 uncultured Ignavibacteriaceae bacterium
ATTTATCGCAGGGGGTTAGGGTCGGCCCTTCGGTACAGTTGAGCGCTTTGGCCAAAACTCGCGCTGTCGTGGTCTTGCCGGTTCCGCGCGGCCCTGTAAACAGGTATCCCGATGATATGCGCCCCGACTTGATACCGTTTTGCAGGGTACGGGTGACGTGTTCCTGGGCAATGATATCATCGAACTGCTGTGGCCTGTATTTTCTGGCCAGGACTTGGTATGTCATAAGCTGTTTTATGGTGCGCACCCACCGTTGACCCTCCGCAGGAAGGTTTTCATAACAGCCAACTCCGATCAGGCTGCCCCGCAACACATATCGACGATCACCTACCGTTGCTACCTTCCGGTCCTGGCGGGGTTCGGTGGGCCACTATTGTACAGGACCCAACCATCAACGCCGCTTATTATGTCCGCACGACATGCGGGCAAAGCCTCAGGTGGGAATTCGATCCCGGTATAGCGGGTTCCGGGTAACAGGGCACCGCTAACTCCCCATCTAGCACACCTTTGCGTCTATATTTTAATGGAGCAGAGCGGGATCGAACCGCCGACCCCCACGTTGCGAACGTGGTGCTCTCCCAGCTGAGCTACTGCCCCATTCTTGTCATTATCGCGGGTAGATATATTATATCGACCCGATTTTCCGCCCCTTAATAAACATAATACTACCGGAAAATCAATAAGATTCGGGAAGATTGTGGGATTGTGAAATAATATATTCATATGTAAATGGAACAACTGCTAATAAAGGCGGTATATGTTTGACTCTTTAAATCATTCATATTTTTGGAAAAAGAATCTTATCCTGTAATTTTCCGGTCCATAATTATTTTTTTATTGCCCTGCTTTGCCCGGGTGCCCCATAGTTTGGGGCATGTTGAAAAACCGACGTTATGTTATGTTGGGTCTTGATCCCGATTTATCGGGATTGTGACCCGACACGCAAGTGGTTATCCAGCAATGGCGGCAGGTCACACAAATCCGCAGATGCGGATTCGCAAGACTAGCCGCAACGAGATATTGGGACTTTTTCAACAGCCCGCAAGCGGCGAGGCCCCCTTACGTTTAATCTAAATGTAAACTTTCGATGCTCAATCAAAGATTGTGATGTGAATCAGAAAAATAACATCAAAATTAAAAGCCCCGACAGGTCTGATTTGACGGGGCTTTTGCTGTAATTGCTTAGAGGTTTTGAATCTCAAAAGAGATACATTACTCAAGAACCACACTTAATTATTGCGAAATATTATATTGATGTCAAACATTTTCTGAAATAATTTTGTCAATCGAAAGCGGGCAAAACCGCATAAATCGGGCATTATTTGATATTTGACTCCGGCCCTTACTATAATTATATTGTAAAACTATTATGTAAAAAAGGGATAACCTGAAAGGAAGAACTTATGAAGCGACTTGTGGTTTTGCTGACAGCGATCTTTTTTCTTTTCTCGCTGGTCTGTTTTGCCGGTGATGAAAGTCAGAGCAAAGAGACAGACAAAGAGAAAAAACCGGAATTGAAAGAAACAAAGAAGAAAGACGAAAAAAAGAGCGGATATAAAAAACGCAAAGCTAATAATCCCGAAATTGCCATCGAAACCGACTACGGTATTATGACCCTTGAGCTTTATCGCGATGTAGCGCCGATCCATGTTGATAGCATGCTTTCGCGAATTCGTGAAGGTTTCTATAACGGCCTTATTTTTCATCGGATTATTGATGGTTTTATGATTCAGGGCGGCGATCCGACCGGGACCGGTGCCGGCAATGCCGGATACTATCTTCCGGCCGAGTTTTCCAAATTACCTCATCTTGAGGGAACATTATCGATGGCCAGGGCGCAGGACCCTAATTCGGCTTCCAGCCAGTTTTTTATCTGCCTGGAAAAGAAGCCTTATCTTGACGGGCAGTATACTGTCTTTGGACATCTGATGGATGGTTATGATGTTCTTCATGCCATCGGACGGGTCAAAACAGGCGCTCGCGATAAGCCGGTTAAAGATGTAGTTATGAGAAAAGTGACAATTCTCAGAGATGTTGATAAGAGCAGGTAAGTTGTAATTAGACATCGGCTTATATTGGATATTGAAAATTGAACGGCGGCGGAAAATCGAGACGATTTAATCGCCGCCGACTATTATTACGGATAACTATTTAATCGGAACAGTTAGGTTTTACAGCCGTTTAAGAAAGAGATGAAAAAAAGACTTGTAATTCTTGGCTCAACCGGATCAATTGGGCGCTCCGCGCTTGATGTGGTCGAGTTAAACCAAAACCGAATTGATTTATTGGGCCTGGTGGCTCACTCCAATTATAAACTTCTTGCCGAACAGGTTAAAAAGTTCAATCCCAAATATGTAACATTAACCGAATCAGATGCATATCAAAAATACAAATCGACCCATAATTCTCAAGCGGCCAAACTTTTGGATTTTAAGAATGGCCTTGAAGAATTATGCCTCAAACCTGAAGCTGATATTGTCTTAAACGCTATAGTCGGGGCGGCCGGATTAAAAGCATCGCTGGATATTGTCAAAGCAGGCAAGCGACTGGCTCTGGCCAATAAGGAGTCAATGGTCATCGGGGGCTTTTTAATCAATGAAGCGGCCTTAAAATCGGGTGCGGAAATACTTCCGGTCGATTCGGAACATTCGGCTATCTGGCAAGCGCTAAGGGCGGGAAAGTCGAATGAAGTCAGAAAAATTATTTTAACAGCTTCGGGCGGTCCTTTTTTCGATAAACCTTTGGAAGAATTCAGGTCAATTACCAAAGAGCAGGCTTTAAATCACCCGACCTGGTCAATGGGTCCAAAAATTACAATTGATTCGGCAACAATGATTAATAAGGGTCTGGAAGTAATAGAGGCGATGCATCTGTTTAATATTCCGCCTGATAAAATAGAAGTCGTAATTCATCCGCAGTCGATAATTCATTCGATGGTTGAGTTCGTAGACAGCTCGATAATGGCGCAACTGTCGCGGCCGGATATGCGTCTGCCAATTGTTGATGCGCTTTTTTATCCGGATCGGATTGAAAACGGATTCGGCCGGCTGGATATTACTGAAATAGGCAAACTTGATTTTAAGAAACCGGATTTTGAGAAATTCCCGCTTTTAAAACTGGCCTGGCAGGTTGCGGAATCGGGCGGAACCGCCGCGGCGGTTTATAATGCTGCCAATGAAGTTGCGGTTCAGGCCTTTCTTGACAATAGTGTTGAATTTGTGCAAATTCCCGATATTGTTATAAGCGCTGTAAATAGCTATCGGCCGGTGTTAAAACCGACTATTGAGGATATCCTCGAAGCCGATCGTTGGGCGCGTGATAAGGCGAGTCAATATAAAGGGGTAAGATGTTAACTACCATACTGGCAACGATTTTTGTACTTGGTGTCCTGGTATTTTTTCATGAATTGGGGCATTTTCTGGTCGCCAAAAAAAGCGGTATCAGAGTTGAAAAATTTTCTCTTGGATTTCCACCGGCGATAATTTCGAAAAAATATGGAGAAACGACCTATGCTATCGGCTTGATTCCTCTCGGCGGTTATGTAAAGATGGCGGGAGAGAATCCATACGAAGAAACAACCGGTGAACCCTGGGAGTTTATGTCCAAACCTCTCTGGAAACGGTTTTTGGTTATATTCGCCGGACCATTCATGAATTTTATTCTGGCCGTAGTCGTTCTGGCCGGTCTCTATTTTTTCCGGGGCAAAGAGATTGATTCGGTTTTTATAGGTGATGTCGAAAAAGAGAGTCCGGCCGAGATAGCCGGCATTTTGCCGGGGGCCAAAATACTCTCTCTGGATGGCACCCCAATCAAATCTTTCTCTCAAATGGCCGATATAGTCAGCCAAAAAGCGGGTCAATCGATTTTTATCGAATGGGAACAAAATGGTCGGATGTATGCCGATTCAGTCGGAACCTATGTTGATCACCCGGTGACGGTGGCGGGCGATACGGTTGAAATCACAAGAATTGGCGTGACCAGCAAAGTTGTTTTTGAAAGAATGAGTTTTTTTGGTGCTGTTGCCACCGGTTTCAACCAATCGATTTATTATGTTCAAAAGTTTTTTGAATTTGTATGGGGGCTTCTCAGCCGCAAAGTAGATGTCAGCGTTATCTGGGGGCCAATTGTAATCAGCAAATATGCGGGGGCAACCGCTCGCGCCGGTTTTACGCTTTTACTTGAATTTTTAGCCCTGTTATCGATCAATCTCGCCGTCCTGAATGTTCTTCCGATTCCGGTATTGGATGGCGGACATCTGCTGTTTCTGCTTATTGAGCGTTTTAAAGGCTCTCCGTTGTCTATTAAATCACGGCTGGTCGCCCAGCAGATCGGGATGGCTTTTTTATTAATTTTGATAATTTTTGTAACTTATAATGATATCGCAAATCATTAGGATTGTATAATAAGAGAAACCAATAATTATATTAAGACTTTGTTCGGCAGGTTAAGAAATGAAACAGGATTTATTTGATAGCATCTGGGAAAATGTAAAGACATTAATAATAGCTGTTGCTTTGGCGGTTGTTATCAAGACCTCAATTGTCGAGGCTTATAAAATACCGTCAGCTTCGATGGAGGACACGCTTCTGGTAGGAGATTTTCTGATTGCCAATAAATTTGTCTATGGTGCCCGATTGCCTTTTATTGACTGGCGTCTTCCGGCCATTTCCGATCCCAAGCAGGGTGATGTGGTTATATTTAAATGGCCCGGCGATAAAATGACCAACTATATCAAACGTTGTGTCGCTGTCGGGGGTCAAACGGTTGAGTTGCGTGATAAAGTACTTTATGTTGACGGGACCGTGTTTCCCAATCCGCCGCATTCAAAGATTACCAAACCGAATATTCCGCGCAGCAGTTCCGGACGGGATACGCGGGATAACTGGGGACCATACGTGGTCCCGAAGGATCATTATTTTATGATGGGAGATAATCGCGATAATTCATATGATTCGCGATTCTGGGGACCGGTTAATAAAAATCTCGTACTGGGTGAAGCTCTCTTTTTACACTGGTCGTGGGAGCCGGATGAAAAGTCGCCCGAAGTGACGGCTTCGGATCCCCTGTCGGTACCGCGGTTGTTTTTGTACAATGTCGTTCATTTCCCGCAACGCGTTCGCTGGGGTCGGCTTTTAAGTTTGATTAGATAAATTTAGGAAAATATATTATGGGATTAGGTAGAAGTTTTTGAGCTTCTGCCTTATTCTTATAGAGCGATTTATTTTTAGAATCTATTATAATAAATCCAATAAGCTATTTTAATCAGATAATTTTTTTTGCCGTATAATTGCATCCGATAATATTCCGATCATAAAAAAAGTGTGAAGAATCCCGGAATTGAGACGCAGGCCTTTTATTCGGTCGGCGACGGCTATATGTCCCGTAATATTTTGTCCCGAATCAATGGAAATAATGACAAATATTATTCTGTTTTGTACATATTTTTAATTGCCGGTTTTTGGCCTGTTACAGGCAAAATAAATAATAAATCCTAAAATGGCCGCCAATTATTATTTGGCCAATTTACTTTCAGGCGGTCACTCGTTTTTTCCTTAAAATCATTACGGTCGAGACAACAATCAGCATCGCCAGAATTATCAATCCGTAATGTGTGCTGCTCGGAATATGAGTCGACTGGTTGACGACTACGGTTCCCAGCATGGACGGGTGAACCTCGCAATGATACGGGAAAGTGCCGACCGAATCAAAGGTATAGGACCAGGTATCGAATTGCGCCAAATTACCCGAATCCCAAATATCGGAATCTGAAGTAGATGTGTGCGGTACCGCGTCCTGATTTGTCCATCGAACAGTAGTACCGTTGAAAATGGCAATGGACTGCGGACTGAAAGAAAAGCTGACGATACTGACATCAACCGTATCGGCCATCACCGACGAGCCGATCAGCATCATCGCCAGCAGTACAAAAACCACGCTTTTAAGTTGGCAGTGTGACATACAATCCTCCGTCATTAGTCTTTTACGTATGTTTGCAAAGTAATAATAGAGTTAATATATCCATAATGTAGAAAATACGCAAGTTATTTTTTATTTGCTTGAGATTTGGCGGCTGGATTTAAGACTCTTTATATTTCTTTTTAGACTATCGGGCGAGGCGCGATTAATGGCAGATAAAGCACATAGCTTGGTTATTCGATCATCCGATATATTATCGATGGCACCACTTTCCATTATGGAAACTATTTCGGTTCGTTTAAATAAATTTTCATTGGCCGGTTTTTGGAATTTATTAAACGGACAGACTTCAAGACAGATATCACACCCAAACAGATAATTATTAAGATTCGCTTTGATAAAATCAGGCAATGTTGGCGCTTTGGATTCAATCGTCCAGTAGCTTATACATTTTCGGGCATCGACCAGATATGGTTCCACTATTGCTCCGGTCGGACAGGCCTCGATACAGGCGGTACATCGACCGCAGTGATTGCTGTGCGGTTTTTCATAATTGTCGCAGTCAGCATCTAAAACCAGACTGCCGATTAAAAGCCAGCTTCCGAAATTTTTTGACACCAGATTAGAATGCTTGCCCTGCCAGCCCAGAGATGCCTGCTCGGCCCAGTATTTATCCATAAAGGGAGCCGAATCAACGCAGATACGGCCCGATAATTTTGGAAACTTTGTTTTGAGACGGCCGCGAAGTTTCTTTAAAATCCGTCTGATAACAGTGTGGTAATCCTCCCCCCAGGCATAACGAGCGACTTTATAAGTGGTTTCCGCGGTACTGATATGATCGTCGGTTGGATAATAATTTAATCCGATGACTACAATAGACCTGGCGCCCGGCAGCAGTTTTGTCGGATCCAAACGTAAATCTACATTTCGCTTAAGATAATCCATATCGGCCGCATAATCTTTTCTCAGCCATTTCAGATATCGGTCAGCTGTTTTAACGGGGGCGGCATATGTGATTCCGACCTCATCGGCGCCCAGCTCAAGGGCCATCGATTTAATTTCATCAGATGATAGTATTATTTCGGTATTCATCTATTTATCTCAATCATATTATTTCAAAATATACAACTCGCAAATATTATGGAAATAAAAACGGTCGAAGATAAAATCTTCAACCGTATATCGACATCATCTTTTTCGCAAGGTCTTGGATGACTATATCAATAATGAAACCCGATTTTATTTTGTTTAACTTAAGTTGCTCCTATTTAAGGGTTTAATAAAATTGGCATCCCCTGTAACGGCCAGATTACCAGAATAAAAATTGCAAGGACAACCATCAGAAGAATTGAAGCCGGAATTCCATACAGAAAAAATTCACCTGAGGTAAACTGCTTACTTTCATAGGCAATAGCGTTGGGAGCCGCGCCCACCAACAGCAAAAAGGGCATACCGGCGGTTACCAGCGAGGCAAATAAAATCACTTCGGGTGCTACACCCAAATAAGGCGCGATTACCAATGCCACCGGGAGGCTGATAGCAATTGCGGCAACATTCATGATCAGATTAGTCATAATCAGGACAAAAAAGGCGATACTCATCACAAAAACAAACCAGGGGGCATTTTCAAACATTGTCAGCCAGTTAATAGCCAGCCACTTGGCTGCACCTGTTTGCCAGAGACAGAATCCGATACTCATCGCGCCGCCGAACAGAAGTACAATATTCCAGGGAATCGCTTCAAGGTCTTCTATTTTTAATATTTTCAGAGCAAAGAAGATAATTGTCCCAACCAGGATTACCGCCCCCTTATCAACCGGTTGCAGGGCCGGGATAAAAGAGCGTAGTGAGAGGGTGACAATCACTCCGAGAACGACAAATATGGTAATATATTCATTTTTGGTCATATCGCCCAGTCTGGAATAAAGATCACGCGCCCGTTCTTTGAGCCCGGGAATGGTTTTTTTCTCAGGTTTGAGAAAAATCATAAAAAGACCCCAGAGTGAAAACACCAAAACGGCGCCGATTAAAAACATATATTCGGTTAATTCAAAAAATGAAATTTCCCGTCCGACCGATTCATTAAAAAATCCGATGGCCACAGCACCTCGCGCGGCACCCAAGAGAGTAATAATTGAACCGGCGCCGGCGGTAAAGGCCATCCCGATAAAAAGGCCTTTACCGAATTTGGTTGGTTTTTCACCTTCACCGTACAGAGCATAAATGGTCATCAAAAGCGGATAAATCGCGGCGGCAACGGCGGTGTGCGCCATAA
>CAZJLX010000032.1:0-11951 GCA_964546545.1 uncultured Ignavibacteriaceae bacterium
ATTTAAAAGAATTTTTATATTCACCTGTTTTAAAACCGAGATCGGATTGCAAAAGCGGGTAATTTCCACCCCGGACAGTGAAATAGTCACCGGCGGTGAAAGAGCGAATATACTCGCGCGACAATTGTGTTTTATCAAAATCATAAACAGCGGTGTCGATATCTTTTACATCGATATTAACAGCATAACCTAAAACCAGAAGCTGGACAATCGGCATGATAAAAATCAGGCGCAGCATATTGTGATCGCGAACGACATGAATCAATTCTTTTCTAATGAGCGCAAGTATAGTAAGTATCATAACTTAATTTATCTTCAGTTTAAATCTACTGGCCGCGATTGACAAAAGCAGGATCGAAACGATAATTAAAAAACTGCCTTCGACCCAGAGAATATTTAACTCACTTCCTTTTAACATAACCCCCCTGATAATGAGAAGAAAATATCGAGCCGGAATGATGTAAGTAATAAACTGCAAAATGGTCGGCATATTTTTTATTTCAAAGATAAAACCGGAAAGCATGACCGACGGCAGAATGGTCACCAACTGGGCAGCCATCATCGCCAACTGCTGTGTATTTACCAGCGTCGATATAAGGATACCGATTGACAGGGCTGCGATAATATAAATCAGACCAAAGAAAAGCAAGAGCAGGCTGGAACCGACAAAAGGAACACCGAAGTGAAAGACGGCAAAAATGAGGACTAAAATACCATCCAGCAAGGCCAGACCGATATAGGGTATGACCTTGCCGATAATTATCTGTCTTGAGGTCACCGGTGCGGTAATAAGCTGTTCGAGCGTCCCGGTTTCTTTTTCACGTGCAATTGTTACCGAGGTCAAAAGCGCGGAAATCATCATCAAAATAATCGCAATCAGGCCCGGTACAAAAAAGTGAGAAGATTTTAAATCCGGATTATATAACACACGCGGAGTTATAGTAATTCCCGGCGGCTTAAAACCGATCGGCAGTCGGCTTTTTAAATATTGGGCGAGGATGATATTCGAATAACTCGCCGCGGCTGCGGCCGAATTGGCGTCGGCGCCATCAATCAACATACCGAGTTCATAACGGCTAAATTGATTGACGGCGACCGCGAAACCTTCACGAATGATCAAAACCGCAATAGCATCACCGGATTTTAAGATTACTTCAGGATCCAAAATATCGGCCGGTTTTTCAGATGGCAAAAAATAACCAGACTTAAAATATTTCGAAATCAGTTCTCTTGATTCGACGCTTTTATCAAAATCAATGACCGCGAGTCTGATATTTTTTATGTCTAGATTGATCGCATAACCGTACAGGAGAGTCATAAGTATCGGCATTAATATCGCAATCAACAGCGAGCGCGGATCGCGTAAAATGTGACGTAATTCTTTATGAGCCAGCTGCTTTATCTTATTCATTCTTTTTGTCCCGGGATATCAGAGATATAAACAGTTCCTGAAGACTTTTCTGGTTGTATTTGTCGATCAACTGCTGCGGTTGGCCGATCTCGATAATTTTACCATGATGCATGATTGATATCCGTCCGCAAAATTCGGCCTCGTCCATATAGTGAGTGGTTACAAACAAGGTGACGCCGCTGTCCGCCAGATGATAGAGAATATCCCAGAAACGACGTCGAAAAACCGGGTCAACGCCGCCGGTCGGCTCATCGAGAAAAAGAATTTTAGGTCGGTGCAGAAGAGACGCGGCCAGCGCCAGACGCTGCCGCCAGCCGGTCGGCAACGCACCGGCCGGTCGATTGATAAAGCGGGTTAATTCCAGTTGCCCGGATATTTCATCGATGCGATTTTTTAATCCGGCGGCCGACAGGCCGTAAATGGAACCGTAAAAACGTAGGTTTTCGTAGCCGGACAGGTCACCGTACAACGAAAATTTTTGTGACATATAGCCGATGTGACTTTTAATATCTTCGCTGTTTTTGTTGATATCAAATCCGGCAACAGTACCCTCGCCCGAGGTCGGGATCAACAGACCGCAGAGCATTCTGATCGCGGTTGTCTTGCCGGCTCCGTTAGCACCGAGAAAACCGAATATCTCGCCGCTTTTGACATTCAAATTGATACAGTCAACAGCCGTAAAAGAACCGAATTTTTTGGTCAGATTATTTATAGTCACGGCGTCAGACACATCATTCTCCCATCAACTGGATAAAAGAATCTTCCAGTTCCGGCTTGATTGGCTTGAATTGATCGAGTGATAATTGCATTTGCGACAATTCGGTCCGGAATGACTCGATATTTTTATCTTTATCAAGATAAAGATGTATACTTGATCCGAAACGCCGCGGGCGCAGCCCCCTGATATTATTTAAGGCATTCATAAGTTGTGTCGTCGCTGTTATGGATAGTTGAAAAACATTTCCTTCAAACAGATTGGCTAATTGCTCGGGAGTCCCTTCGGCAAGTTTCTGTCCCTCATGTATAAAAATCGCAAAATCGGACAATTCGACCTCATCCATATATGGTGTCGAGACAAAAATAGTACAGCCATCATCCCGGAGAGCTTTTAATATATCCCAGAACTGACGTCTGGACAACGGGTCGACACCGGTGGTCGGTTCGTCGAGAATCAAAATCTTCGGATCATGAATAAGATTACAGCTTAAGGCCAGTTTTTGTTTCATTCCGCCCGATAAAGCTCCGGCGCGACGATTTTTAAAATCTCCCAGTCCGGAGAATTGATATAACTTTTCGCTTGTTATATGAGCCTGGTTTTTACTCAGACCGTACATCCTGGCGTAGAAAAAAAGATTCTCCTCGACCGACAAATCGGGATAGAGTGAAAAGTTCTGGGGCATATAACCGAGCAGCGGTTTGATCCGGTCGAATTCCTTTTGCAGGTCAAAGCCGAGAATCGAGACTTCGCCGTCGGTATATTCTATCAGATTACTTATCGAGCGAAATATCGAGGTTTTTCCCGCGCCGTCCGGGCCGACCAATGTTTGAATCCGACCGGCGGGAATAGTGAACGAAAAATTATCGACCGCCTTTACGGACCCATATTCGACCGACAGGTTGTATACTTCGATAGCATTCATTGAATTGTTACAGAAACCGGCATACCGATTTTTAACCGTAAATTTTCGTTGGGAATAATAATTTTGACGGCATAGACCAAATCGGCTCGAGCCTCTTTGGTCTGGATATTTTTAGGGGTGAATTCGGCTTCGGGAGAAATCCAACTGATATAGCCGACCAGACTTTTTCCCGAACCATCCTCCGGGTTTATTTCAGCTTTATTACCCAATTTGATATTAGTCAAATCTGCCGGCGGCAGATATATTTTCACCCAAACCGTATCCAGTCGGGCGATTTTGACCAATCCCTGCCCGATACCGATCAATTCCCCCGGATCGATGAATTTTTCCACGACAAATCCTGAAAAAGGTGCTTTGGGAAAACAGTCATTAAATTGCTTTTGCAGTATAGCGATTTCGGCGTTGATTCGGGCGATATCGGCTTCAGCCGCGATTTTAGCCGCTTTCGCCTGTTTAAGATTTAGCTGCGCCTGGATATAACCGTTCTCAAGCTGATCATACTGCTGTTGATTGGCCGAGCCGGATTGTAATAGCGATACGATGCGGTCATACTCCTTTTTGGCCAATGTCAGATTATGTTCGGCCTGCTCGACGGTTAACGAACTGGTTTCCGATTTAATGCGCGCGGCCTCATAAACAGCCTTGGTTTTCCGAAGAAGCAAAGAGATGTTCAATGTGTCAATCATAGCAATACTGTCATCGGCCTTTATGGCGTTACCCTCTTCGAAATATAGCTGTAATATCTTTCCGCCGGTTTCGACCGAAACAGTCGCCTCGGTTGCTTCAATCAGACCGGAACCGCCCGGTGCGATATTATTATCACCGCATGAGACAATCACAACCGAAATTAAAAGACAGAATAAAGCAGACATTATTCTCATGATTATAGTCCTCCGTATATATCGGGCGAACCGATTGAATAAAGAAAATCGGTTTTTGCCAGGTAAAAATTTATTATCGATAGGTTGTACTGCTGTTCGGCCGAAGTTAAATCGGTTTCAAGTTCAAGCAGCCGGTTGACGGTCATCTGCCCGGCCTGTTGTTTTGACTCGGCCAGACGATATTTATCTTTGGCCAGCTTTTGTTCTTCCGCGGAAATGAGGTATGTTTTATAGGCCAGATTAAGATTTTCCCGAAGCTGACGCGCGCGAAGTATGAATGACTGACGAAGTTCGTCGCGGGACGACAGAGCGGCCAGAGCACTCTGCTTTGAAGCTTTAATACTTCCGGATGACTTGCCACCCAGATTAAAAGAGTAATCCAGATTGGCGCCGACAATGAAATTGTCGTTCCATTCATCACCGAAATATTCGCGGTTCGGTTTGCCGTATGAATAACCAACATATCCCGAAAGAGTCGGAAAATAAACAGCTCGATTGAGGCTTATGCTATAATTCGCCGACCGGATCGAGCTTTCGATTATATCCAGTTCGGGTCGCGCTATTTGATCGGTTGAAATTTCAGCCGGAATATTCTTTGGGTCGGGCGGAATAATATTATCTGCAGGTTCTATCACATCTTCCGCCGACAGACCGAGCAGATCATTTATAAATAAAGCGCCGTTATTATGCAGTGTAATCTTTTCCTCTTTTTTTCGTAATGCCTGCTGCATGGCCTGTTTGGTTTCGAGCAGATCGAGCGAATCGGCCAGGCCGTTATCATACAAATTGCTTATGTTATTTTCGATTATCTCGATCCGTTTCAGCGATGTTTCCGCCAGAGAGAGATAGGTTTGCGACAGCATCAAATTTAAATAGGCCCGACGGCAGTTGTAGGCATTCTGTAATTTTTCAAGCTGTAATTGATAAGATTTTTGCCGTATATTTTCACTCTGAAGATTTATTTGCTGCGTCAGTCGTCCACCAGTAAATAGTGGCGCCGATAATTTTAGATCAAACTGATAGTTATCCTTACTGCCGATCTCAAAACTCTGGCCCGGTATAAAACCGGCGGTCGGGATAGTGTTCACATAATAAGTCCTGCCGCTAAGTGATAAGGTCGGCCATCTTTCGGCTCGTGAGGATTTATATGTGTAAGCGGCGGCCGATGAATCATATTTCGAGGCTTTAATCGCATGCGATTGTTCCTGCGCCATCGTGATTGCCTCGGGAAGATTTATTGACCGGGCAAAAAGAGAGGAGGAGGTTAATAAAATAATCGCGACTGTAAAGAAAATTAATTTATCGACTCTTGAGACCATGTAGAAAAATATCCACCAGTTCTTTTTGGCGTTTTTTAAAGAATTTTGCTTCATCTTTTATCTCCCAAATCGAATTAAATATCGGGGCGATTACGAAATAGCCGATATTCAGGCTGATAAACGACAGAATCGCCTGCTGGCTGTCGACCGGACGATAACGTCCCTCTTTTTTGCCTTTATCGATAATGTTTTTTAATCTTTTATGCAGCCCTTTTTCGGATATCATATTACTCAGAATATTTTTTATTCGTCCTCCGCCCGCGGCAATTTCACGCAGCAACAATGGCCGAAAAGTCTGCATTCTGGCGAACATATCGGTATAATAAACAGACATCCGTTCAAAGAATTCATCCGGATCGGTTACATTCGCCGTATGTTCCTCCAGAAAAGAGCCGAATTTTTTAAAATGACCGACAATTACCTCATGATATAGATTTTCCTTGGAATTGAAAAAATAGTAGATCATCGCCTTGTTGACCCCGCTCCGCCCGGCGATCCGGTCGACCCGCGCCCCGGCCAGACCGAACGCGGCGAATTCCTCGGCTGCGGCGGCCAGGATTTTCTCAGCCGATGAGCCTTTGGTCAGCTTATCGCCGACCTTATATTTTGGCTTTTCTTTCACGTTACAACCAACCGTTTAGTTAAACTAACTATATAGTTAACATATTTATCAGAAGTGTCAAGTATTATTTTTAACTTTTTTGTGTCGGCAGGTTAAATCAGATTTTTGCCTGTCAAAAATCATAGTCGTCGTTCCGAGCGTCGGTGAAATATCGGGCCAGGCGAAAAGCCCGAACAGTCTACTAATAGACATTGGTTTCAATATCCAAAGGGTTTTCGATACGGAGTGACGCACTCAACGGATTAATAATTACTAAGAGGGGAAAAAGAAACAGGTTTGGTTATCCTCGAAACATGACCATTGATAAAGGGCCGCCCACGGGAGGGCGGCCTTTATAGATCAGCAAATAAGTTCGTCGGCGCTAATGGCCGGTACAGACTTTTTTGCAATTGACGCTGTTGGAGTTACAGTTGGAAGCCTTAATGCATTTGTTATCGGTCGAGGAGCAGTGTTGTGTACTACAAGCCGTCGTGTCGCATGAAGCAGGATCGCATTTCATTTTGGACTTATCGGCCTTGGGACAACAGTCGGGATTCGATTTGGCACTGTGGCAGCAAATTGCCGAATTTGCCGACTTCTCGTCCTTTGGCTGATCCGTCGGTTTATCTTGAGCCAAAATTGTCAGACTGCCAAAAAGGAAAATCATCAGCGAAAGTGTCAGAAGTCCGACAAAAATCGTACGTATCTTCATAATTATTCTCCAAGAAAGAAAATTATTTATTTGTTATTTAATATTTGAATCGAGGCCACGCGAGTTCATGGCTGTTGCCTAAAGTCAAATCCTGAGGATTGTGGTTGGTATGATCTGATGGACGCCGTGCGGGCGCGAATGACTTAGTCGGGAATTGTTTTCGACTTCAGGCGCGACAGAGATGGTTTCCAGAGATTGCGCGATTGCGATTTCCGGTGAAAGATCCCGATGTTCTTCACGAACCGCAAATTGCCGGACGGTTCGAGTTTGACAATCGCATGAATTATTGAGAGCAATGTTGACCGGGATAAATATTCGGCAGGCCAATCCGGTTTCCGGTTCTGGAGTCGATTGACTGCAGACTGTTTCAGAAGCGCAGCATGGCGAGCAATCATAAGATTCACATTTTATAATCGATGACATTTCGTTCCATTCACAATCGGTCAGAGTACATATCAGATAGAGACTGTTTTCCAGCGCAGTAACGGTAAAGAATGATAAGAACGTTAAAATCGCCGCCAAACGCGTCACAATTATTCTCCCTTATCTATAATATATATGTTTTTGGCGTCTATAAGTTCCAATTACACAGTCTACCTACCGCTTGTTTCAATCAATAATCGTTCCTTAAATGAATATTTGGTGCGCAACGTTTTGCAGGTATTTTTTTGCGCTTTGTGTTTGCTTCGTAGAATCGAATATTCTCTCATAAAACTAATGACCTTCGCAAAGGATTTCGACCTGTCCGGAAAAACAAAACCCGCATTCCAGAATGCGGGTTGAGTTGCTTCATGTATGTAAATCGTTTCTATTCGATATGAGGACCAGGGGCCGGGCCACCGAGATAAAGAAATGATATCAGATGGGTGACATCGAAAATATTGCAGACATCGTCGCAGTTAGCATCGCCCCCCTCCGGGTAAGCCGGGGCCGGGCCGCCCTTATACAGAAATGAAATAATATGCGTCGCATCAAAAAGATTATAAGCGCAGTTGGCGTCGGCATCACCGTCAGGAACATTTGTTATATCGACCATGAAATATTTCAAATAATGTTTGACCGGATCGGAGGAATCCTCCACACGCAGTGCAAAAACGGCCAGTCCCGCCTGGGTCGGATAGCCGTGCAGAAGACCGTTAAGCTCCAGCGTACAATTCGACGGTAGAGCGCCGACCTGTTTGTACCAGCTATAGGGCGGAGTTCCACCCGAGGCACTGAACTGATGTTGATATTCATCGGAATTGCACAAAATGTTTGTACCAGCGATTTCCGCCGGGTCGGCAATAGCGACCGCATCGATATCAAGCAGCGCCGCCGCCACACCGAAATTACAGCTTCCGTATTTTATCCAGCCGTAACCATCATCGCCCCAGTTTTTCCCCCAGCTGTTTTTTATGCGCCAGGCACCTGCGCCGTCGCACATATTATCATCCCAGCCGACCAGAAGCACGGCATGATTGACCCCGTCGGAATCATCCGGATGGTCATAACATCCCCCCCAGTACCAGCTAAGGCTGGAGTAGGCAAAAAAGGCGACCGCAATTGGCGCTTCCATCACCGCTGTTTTCAAAGAGGTCATATCATTCGGGATCGAAACCCAGTTGTCAATCTTTGCAACAACCTGCGATGGATCCTCGGTGCAGGGCACCATATCATCGGCCGCATAGGGCATATCTGCTTCCAGAATCGAGCCATAATTTTGAAAATGCTCGTAGGCGTAATCCATCCAGCCGCCGTTACAGCCCCAGCCGCCGGAGACGCAGGACAAAATCTGCTGTTCGGAAAGATCATATTCAGTCTGGCGATAAATTTTGAAGCTGGCTTCAAGCGCCGCCACCGCGGCGAAGTCCCAGCATGAACCGCATGAACCCTGGCTTTTGACCGAGGTCAGTTTACCCGAGTCTTCCCAGTTAAAGGTCGCCGGCAAATCGCGGATGTCAAGTTTCAGAAGATTGGGATTCAGATTTTCCCGCCACTTTTTTTCCCATCCATCAGGGAGGACCAGACCTCTCATTTGCTGACGTTCTTCCGGGCTGTAATTAGTCACCAGAGGATTTTCTTTGGCGATCCAGCTGTAGCCATTGTTGTCAATTTCTGCCTGCACCGATTCCAATTCAGCCTTAAGCAAATCGTCCGCATAAATCAAGCCGGTGAATAATAATAAGGCTGTAAGGGATATCACAAATATGGCTAATTTTTTCATTAACGTCTCCCCGGGCTTATATATAACCAACGCTGTTTCAGTCTATTATAAATAATATATCCTTATTATCGACTCTGTCAAGAAGTTATCCACATTGAAATTGTCATGATTTTCGATGATTACAATGAAAATATTGAACTTTAGACAAAGATTATTGTTGATTCATCTCCGCCGATTTTTCATTTTTTAATAAAACAGCCTTTGGAAGTTATGAAAAAAGAGTACACATCGACGATTCTGTTCTTTTTACTGGTCGCCATTTTCTTTTATCTGTTTTATCGTCTGATGGTGCCTTTTTTTTCGCCGATAGCCTGGGCGGGAATTTTGGTCATTGTTTTTTATCCTCTTTATAACTGGTTGATTAAAAAGGTGAAACGCGCCTGGTTGGCCTCGCTCTTATCCTGCGTTTTGATCTTTATCATCATCATCGGCCCGTCGATTTATCTTCTGGCGGCGCTGGTATCCGAGGCGGCGACGGCGGTGCAAAAAATCAATGAAGCTTATAAAGACGGCCAGCTGGAGGGTCTTTTCCGTCCGATCACGCCTTTTTTAAATATAATCAAAGGCCGGTTGGACAGCTATCCGCAACTGGCCGACGTTGATTTTATATCAATTGCCAAAGATGCGGTCGGCAATGTTACTCATGCTATCGGTTCGCAGGCGACATCGGTAATTGCCAATATCTCAAAAACGCTTTTTTACTTTTTCCTGATGCTTTTTTCGATGTTTTTCTTTTTCCGTGACGGTGCGAAAATCATTAATTTTTTAAAGCGGATCACCCCGCTGGAGCAATCTAGGGTCAGTTATCTTTATGATCATTTCCGAAATGTTATTGAAGGAATGATGTACGGCGGTCTGACGATGGCACTGATCCAAGGAACTCTGGGCGGAATACTCTTTGCTGCAATGGGTCTTTCATCGGCCGTATTATGGGGGGCAGTGATGGCTTTTCTCGCTTTTATACCGATAGTCGGGCCGTTTCTTGTTTATATACCGGCCGGGATAATTTTAATTTTGAGCGGTGAGGCGGGTAAGGGTATTTTATTGATAGCGATCGGGACGATTGTTGTCAGCCAGATCGATAATTTTATCCGGCCGCATCTGTTTACCGGAAAAACACAGACTCATACTTTGATGCTCTTTTTCTCGATTATGGGCGGAATCGTGATGTTTGGTCTTCTGGGAATCGTGCTCGGGCCGTTTATCGCGGCCGTTTTTATATCGATTCTGAAAATGTTCGAGTTGCAGTTACATCCGGAGCCGGTGGCGGCAATAATGGAAGACAAAGCCGGGCCGGACGAGTCGATTGATGAATAGGCTATTTTTGTTTCAGAACCATGATTAGCTTATAAGTTGCAAAAAGGCACCAGACTGCTTCGAGGATAATAAACGGAAGGACGTCGAGCGTAAAGGCATAATAGCGACTGTCTTAATTGTCAAGCTGTTTTTGGTTTCCAGGTTTGTTCCTTGGCTAACATTGTGTTTATTATAGTGAGAAGTTTTCTCATGACAGCAACAAGGGCAGTCATCTTGGCTTTGCCTTTCTTTAATAATCGTTCATAAAACGTCTTTAACACCGGATTGTGGTGGCAAGCTACCACGGTAGGCATATATAAACGAGAACGCACCTCCCGGCGTCCTCCTCCAGTCATGCGTTTGCCACGGAAGGTCCCGCTGTCACGATTGATCGGAGCCACGCCGACCAAAGCGGCAATTTGTCGGCGATTGAGTTGCCCCAGTTCAGGAACCTCGGTAATAAGCATAACCGCCGTGGTATGGCCGATTCCTGGGACAGAAAGTAACGCCTCCATCCTCTGTTTTAACCTTGGCATCTCTGCTATCAGACGGGACAACTCAGCCTCGACTTTTTGCTGTTCGCGATCGATCGTTCTAATAATGGCATTGATACTCTTTGCGATCAGTATGTCACGAACATGTTCACGCCGATTGATCTCGGCCGTACGCATCGCGACCAGTTGCCGCCGCCGAGCTACCAGAGCCTTCATCCGGAGGCTGCGACGATCTGGCAGGGCGCGTCGGGGAGGAAGCATAACGGCAGCATACCGAGCCAACAGAATGGCATCAATCTTATCAGTCTTGGCCAGCCGCCCCGTCGCTCGGCCAAAGTCCCGTACCTGACGAGGATTAACCACAACTACCGGCAACGATGATTCATCGAGGGCTACGACCAGGTCAATCTCATACCCACCGGTACTTTCAAGCACAATCAACTGAGGGTTCAATGAGGCTATATATTTCACACATTTCTTGATACCGACACGAGAATTCTCGTCTCGTCGATGATGTTCCGTGACCGTATCATAAAGGTCAACATGATCTTTGGAAATATCGATTCCCACATAGTTTTTCATGGTAATCCCTTCCTTGCATTTCCGGGTTCATTGTTGTACAATGTCCCTTGCGACTGTTCGGGTTAACACCTGAATTGATGGCGTCGGATCACGCTACCAGCGGGTTTGTTAAAAGACCCCAGGTCGAAACGATCTCGACGTCACCTTGAGACCTCCGGTCATACCAGAGGTCTCTTTTATAAATGTTAACCAAAATTTACATTATCGCCAAGATACAAGGTCGAAATTCCGGCTCCGAAAATGTTCAAAAGAATATAGCTGAGTGATTTTTCCTGCAACACCTTCATCAGATTAAGCGCAAAGGCAGTTAGAAGAAGCGCCATACCGACAATGCCGATATATAGATTCATAATCAACTCCGAATTAGGTGAAATTTTACTTAAGAATATGTCTTTCAATTAAATAAATACAAAGAAAAAATGGTGGCCGCTTCGATTTTTCGATACTGTTTGCTTTCGTTGAAGAAGCTTGCTTTTTGCGTATAAACCAACAGCTTTTTCAAACTCTATCAGTCATTTTCTTGCTTTCCGGTCTAAAATCTATCCGGTTGTGGTTCGGCAAGATATGTTGGCCGTCGGCATAGAGACCGACCTTGGAAATTTTAATATATTCAAAGAAAATCCTTGCCATATTCGGGATAAATTAGTATTCTCTCATCAATATGGAGTATTATTAAGCAGCTTACTTCATATAAGGATTTTAAGGAGGTTAATTTGAACGGAAAGATTAAGACGATTCTACGCGACAAAGGATTCGGCTTTATTTCGGTTGAAGATGGCAATGATGTCTTTTTCCATCGTTCCGGCCTTGAT
>CAZJLX010000033.1:0-11895 GCA_964546545.1 uncultured Ignavibacteriaceae bacterium
TTATATTTATTTTCGAATCCGGCGGAACTGCTTTGCTTCCTGGTCATCCTATAATCACGGTCTTAAAATTATCCGTTTAATATAAGGCTGAATCCAATATAATGTCCAGTTTTGATTTTTGATTATATATTTATCTGTTTTTCGATAGATTATATTTGCCGACCGATCCTGATTTCTTTTAGTAGCTGTATAAATAAAATCGACCCGAGTATAACCATAGCGATTCCCGTAAAACCGCCCGCAAATCCGTCGAAATATCTACCCGAAATAATTGTCGCCATATTATGACCAAGACCGTTGAGAGTCATTATAGCGGCATAAACAAGACCTAATTTTAAACCAATCGACCGCCTCTGTAATATCAAATATAATATTAAAACGACGATCGCGAATAGAATCCAGTTGATTATCAGGAAAAGGCCAAGACCACCTAAACTGCTAATTAAAAAAAATCTTCCCCAGACTTCCTCAAAGACATGCGCCAGATGAGCCAGCATCAGCAGCAGAAAAAACAATATTATCCTGCTGTTTTTCACACTTCACCCTCATATATACGGTCCGCCCGGAAAAATATTATTATGCGACCGCGACTAATTCGACATCAAACAGAAGTGTTTTTCCGGCCAGCGGATGATTCGCATCAAGTGTTACCGATTTTTCGGTCATAGCTGTTATTGTCACGCCGATGACATCGCCTTCAGACTGTTTAATCTGAAGCTGCTGACCGATTGACGGTTTAATATTGTCAGGAATGTCAGCCTTGTTAACTTCGATGATCAGATCATCACGATTGTTGCCATAGGCCTTTTCCGGTGGGATCGTTATCGATTTTGTATCGCCGACATCCATCCCGACAATGCCATCTTCAAAGCCGGGAATAATCTGTCCCTCGCCAAGAGTAAACTCTAGCGGTTGCTTATCCTGAGAGCTGTCAAAGACGGTGCCGTCCTCAAGTTTGCCCGTATAATGAACCGTGACCTTGTCACCTTTTT
This sequence comes from uncultured Ignavibacteriaceae bacterium, assembly GCA_964546545.1. GTDB lineage: Bacteria > Zixibacteria > MSB-5A5 > GN15 > PGXB01 > CAZJLX01. The sequence goes on from CAZJLX010000033.1 coordinate 993, forward strand.
TTGCCTGGCCCAAAACTTCCTCCTTTAGCCATGTTTCATTCTCTATCGAGAAGACATATGCAAAATATTGCAATTCCGATTGGGAACCACTTATTTGCCGTCTTTACATACAGGCTATTCTTGATTAAACCGGAAGCGACCCAAACAAAAAACAAGGGATGTCTATGCACCCAACCTGTACAACTATAACTTTTGGATACTTTACGAATAAAAATAAAGTTTTGCAAGACATTAGTTGGATTATCAGGACTCTGTTAAGGCCGGGGATAATAATATTTATCAGGAATCCTTTATAAACTCTTTGCGCAGTATTGCATACAGATTCAAATCTTCATAATCGTTCCAGCGCTTGATATGTCCCCGGAATGTCCCCTCGTATTTCATCCCCATTTTTTCCATCACCCGACCCGAAGATTGATTACGCACCAGATAATGCGCGAATATCCGATTTAATTTAAGCTCTTCAAAACCATACTTCAAAAGAGCTTTGGCCGCTTCGGTGCAATAACCCTTGTTCCAGTACGGCTTGCCGATCCAGTAACCCATCTCGGCCCGCTCAAATCTTTTATTTATCGCCAGCGCGATAGAACCGACTAATAATTTTTCTTCTCGAAGAGTAATCGCAAAGGTTACGATTTTACCCTGTTCGAAATTATCAGCATGAGCCGCAATCCAGCTTTCGGCGACGCCGTCCTCATACGGATGCGGAATATTCAGCGTCGTATCGGCGATGGCCTTGTCGCCGGCCAATTTCTGCACTATCGGCGCATCGTCCGGTCGGAACGGTCGAAGTATTAACCGTTCTGTTTTAAGTTCGGGCTGCTTATTCATAGTCCCGGCAATTTTGAGGTTTTCTGTCAAAGAAGGTGTCACTCATCTTCGATTCGTTCCATATCCTTAAAGACACCCTTACCATGTTTTTTTATTTTAAAACCCTTATATGGCCTGAAAGCTTCAAATCCGATCCCCTCCAGCGTATCGCCTTGCTGATACAGCCGGACAAAAACATCATTTTCAATCTTGTCATTTTTACCGTGCCAGATAAGCTGTTCGGTCTCCAGCCGCGATGAATCCTCATTGATCACCACGACATTGCCGTTGGCGATCATATATTTTATCGATTCCCGGATAAAACCGCTGTCGGCGAAAAGTTTCGATGACACTTTGCCCTGAGAATCGAAAAAGGTCACATCCAGTCCCCAGGCCAGAGCCGAATCCTGTTTGCTGTACTTTTCAATATAATCAGCCATGATATCAACCGTTTTGACCGAGCCATCATAAAGCGTAATCTGCGCATTTTTAATCTGTTCATCGGGCCGGACAGCGGCCGCAGAAATTTCATTGTCGACCACGCCGGGAGCCTTAATCTCGTCCTGCTCTGAACATCCCGACAGAACAGATATTATAATAACGATTATTGCCAAATATATTTTCATATTCAATCTCTCTTAATATATATCGGTCATTCCGGCCGTGTCAACCAGCGGTTATGAATCCAGATCCACTGGTCGCGGTATTCATTGATAATCTCCTCAAGCGCTCCGGTACATCTTTTGGTAATATTATACACATCTTTCTCGAAATTGTTGCTCCGTTCAAATCTTATTTCCGGCTTGACGATTATTTTATATCCCCGGCCGAATCTGACGCAGGCGACCGGCACAAATCCGGCTCCGGTTTTCAGGCCGAGTATCGTCTGCCCCACCGGCGTATTCGATAATCGTCCGAAGGCGGGAATCAACTCGCTTCGCACCCGCATCGAATCGGTATCGATCAGAACCCCCAGAACGGCTCCGCTTTTTAACATCCGGAGAACTTTGCGGGGTGAATCTTCAGTATCGATATTTTCTATCCCCATCGCCTGACGATTTTCAACGAGTATTTTATCTAACCGCCTATCGTACATTTCCCGGCCAATAACCGCCGCCTTGTATCCCTTATAGGCAAAATAAACCGCCAGAAGCTCAAAATTGCCAATATGCCCGGTGATGCCGATTACACCCCGGCCGCGCCCGTAAACCTTATCGAAATGTTCAAGGCCTTCGGTTTGAATCAAAGGTAGCAACTCACTTTTAAAATATTTTTTTATTCTTATAAAATCAATTATGTTCCGACCGAAATTCCGATACAGATTACGCACAATAACCTGCCGCTCCGAATAACTGAGATTATCGCCATAGATCATTTTCAGGTGCCGCATAGCCTTGAGTCGGTCTTTGGTCGATAACAGATAAGCCGTATAACCGATAAGCTCTCCGCAGAATTGCGCCAAATCGCGCGGTAAAATATTGAACAATTTAAAAAATAAAATGACAAAAAAATAGACCGCGCTGTTTTTTACTTTTTTGAATCTGTTCATGGCTTATCAGACCAGTTTGGATTTCAGAATATCATGCAGATGAATAATTCCGATCGGCCTCTTGTTATCATCCACGACCGGCAGTAGAGTAATCGAATATTTTTCCATAATTGCCAGAGCCGCATCAAGAATGGCATCGGGATGGATCGTCTTCGGATTTTTTACCATTACCTCGCCGGTTGGACGATTATAAAAATCTTCCTCTTTGTGAAGCAACCGGCGCAGATCTCCATCGGTAAATATCCCCAGCAGGGTATTGTTGTCATCGACCACCAGGGTGGCGCCAAGTCGTTTACTGGTAATTTCAAAAATCGCCTCGCGAACAATGGTCTCCGGCCGAACAATCGGAATTTCGGAATTGATATGCATTAATTCTTCGACATGCACCAGCAGTCGCCGACCCAGGGAGCCGCCAGGATGAAGATAGGCAAAATCCTCGGTGGTAAAATTTCGTTCCATGAGCAAAGCTATCGCCAGCGCATCACCCATGACCAGAGCGACGGTGGATGATGAGGTCGGGACCAGATTATTGGGACAGGCTTCGGATTCAACCGAGCAATCAAGCACAATATCGCTTTTGGCCGAGAGAGGAGAATCGATCCGACCGGTAAGAAGAATAATTTCCACGCCGAGCCGTTTTATGGTCGGCAGAATCTGGTGAAGTTCATCGGTTGCGCCCGATTTGGAAATGGCAATCAATATATCATCCGGCTGCACCAGACCCAGATCGCCGTGGACCGCCTCGGCCGGATGTAAAAAAATGGCCGAGATACCGGTTGATGAAAATGTGGCCGCGACTTTTTTCCCGACCAGACCCGACTTGCCCATACCGGTGACTATTATCCGGCCTTTGCAGGCCAGTATTTTTTCCACCGCTTTGACAAAGTTATCATCGAGCCGTTCGGCCAGATCGGCAATTGCCTGACCCTCTTTCTTTATTACTTCGCGACCGTTTTCCAGAATCATATTCTCACCTAAACTATATATTCCATGGGGTCGAAATTGTTACCGATAAAATACGCCTTCAGGACCTCACGCACCGCACCTTTACCGCCTTTGGCCTCAGTCACGTAATGCACGATTTTTTTTAATTCGGATGCGGCATCCGCCACCGCAATCGATAATCCGACCTCACGGGCAAGAGGGATATCGAGAATCTCATTGCCCATAAAGGCGACCTGATTGAGTTCAACTCCCAATTTTTTAAGAAGAGGAGCTATCTGCTCCCTTTTATCCTGCATTTTCTGCAGGACATATTTTACTTTCAGATCTTTCATCCGGGTCGTAGTCGCCGCCGAAGGTCTACCCGAAACGACAGCGATCTCAAGTCCGCTGCGCATGGCCAGGACAATATAAAAGCCGTCGGAAATATTGAATTTTTTCATCTCGAAATCATTCGGTCCGAAATAAATAAAATCATCGGTTAAAACCCCGTCCACATCGAGGGCCAGCAATTTTATTCCCTTCAATCTTCCGGCAAGTTCATCAAAAGAGATATGTTGTTCGGGCATAAATTTCCTTTTTCAGTCGATCGCGACTACTGATCTGATTTTCAAGGCTTCCTGAATCAATGTTTCGAGTTTGTCGAGCGGTAACATCGCCCCCGAATCGGACAGAGCCTCGGACGGATTCGGGTGAGTTTCCACAAACAGCCCGTTAACGCCAATCGCCACCGCCGCCCTCGCAAAGGGAATGATATATTCCGGCTGCCCCGAGGAAAAATTCCCGCCGCCGCCGGGCAGTTGAAGGGAGTGGGTGGCATCAAAAACGATCGGATAACCGAATTGCCGCATTATAAGCAGCGAGCGAAAATCGACCACCAGATTATGGTAGCCAAACGATGATCCCCGTTCGGTTAACATGACTTTGCCCGATTTTGCCTTGGCGGCAATCTTATCCATATCATCCGGTGAGAGAAACTGACCCTTTTTAATATTAATCCACTTGCCGGTCGCGGCCGCCCCTCGGACCAATTCGGTCTGCCGACAGAGAAAAGCCGGTATCTGCAGAATATCAACGACCTCCGCCGTTCTGGCCGCTTCTGATGTCTCATGAATATCGGTCAGGACCGACAACCCGAAATTCTGTTTGACATTTTTAAGAACCTTTAAACCGAAATCAATCCCGCGCCCGGAAAATGATTCACCCGATAATCGATTGGCCTTGGCAAATGACGATTTAAAAATAACTGGTATATCATATTTTTCGGATAGCGACTTTAATTCCTCGGCCACCCGGAAGCAGACATCTTCCGATTCAATGGCACATGGCCCGGCAATCAGAAATAACTTTTTTCCATCAATGATTTTGTCAACATCCATAATACCCTCCTGATACTTCCGGCATAAATTTTTAATTCTTCCGATAATGCCATTTTATAGTATCACTGTCGCTGGTTATTCGCCTGTCCGAAGCGACCGTTCCCATCGTATCATTGACCGAATAGAGCCAGCTGAATTTGGAATTTGTCTCCAGCGAATCAATAACATGCACAAAATTTCCGACCGAGCTTTCGATAAATCCCACATGATGATACTTTTGAGTGATATAAAATACCGATTTGCCGTCTTCGCCGCCCATAACGATAACAACGCTGTCAAAAGGCTCGGATTTTTGCCCCTCGGTTTCCGCTGGTTCGGAATCAGATTTGCTTTTTTCACTATTCCCGCACCCGGTTATCAACAGAGCGGAAAAGGTCAGGGCGAGCAGGAATTTTAAAAACATATATTTCTCCCGAATTTAATATATTCAAAATTATGGCTAAAATATCAATTTATTGCATGAATGTCAAAGATTTGATTTTCTATGAGCCGCCAAAATTATATCCGAAAAATATCGGCGGTCGAAACTTTCAAGCCTCAAAAGTAGTCTAAAATATATGGATGCAGGGTATTTTAATAGGATAAATCGAAACATTCAATTCCGGAGGGCGTAAATTTATATCATATCGCTGAATAGAACAAAATATATAAAGAGTAGGCAGTATTATGAAAAAAATCTTATTTATCTTATTAATTGTAATAATTATTGGCGCCGTACTGTTTTTCGCCCTCAGCGGAAATGCCACAAAAGAAAACGGCCTTAAGATATCCAAGGTCACCAAAGGCTCGATCATCGATAAGGCGCTGGCAGTGGGAAAGATAGAACCGCGTCAGGAAATCGCCGTCAAATCAAAAATCTCCGGCATTGTGCACAAAATTCATGTCGAGATCGGCGATATCGTCAGAGTCGGTGATCCGTTAATCGATGTCGCTCCCGATCCGACGCCGATCGAATTCGCCGAAGCCAAAAAACAGGTTGAAATATATCAGGTCGCTTACGATAACGCCAAGCGTGAGTCGGATCGTGCTCAGGCACTGGTCGACAAAGAGTTAATTTCCAAACAGGAGTGTGACGGTATAAAGTCCGAATGCGAACAATCCCGCCTCCGATTGAAACTAGCCTGCGAAAAACTTGAATTAATCCAATCCGGGACGACCACAATTGCCGATCTCAAAGTTGATAATACCGTCAAATCGCAGGTAAATGGAATGGTCCTCTCCCGCGAAGTCGAAGAGGGCGATCCGGTCGTACCTTTAACATCCTATCAGGCCGGAACCGAGTTAATGACTCTGGCCCACATGGATGACCTTATTTTCAAAGGGACAGTCGATGAAATCGATGTCGGGCGGCTGAAACCAGGTATGGAGGTCGAAATCAAAGTCGGCGCCCTGCCCAAAGATACCGTTACCGGTGTTGTACAGCGGATTTCGCCGAAGGCTCACCGCGAAGAGGGATCAACCGTTTTTGATGTCGAAATAGAACTGACCAGCCGGGGCGATAATCTTCTCCGCGCCGGATATTCGGCCAATGCCGATATAATTATAAATAAGAAAGAAGATATTCTTATTATTCCCGAAAGACTTCTCGAATTTGTCAATGACACAGCCTACGTCGAAATTCAGGATACGCTCGGAGTCAACAGCAAAATCCCGATTGAGGTCGGTCTGTCCGACGGAATTAATATAGAAGTTACCACCGGTCTTGAAGAAGGCGATATGGTGGTGGAACATCCGCCGCGGGAGATCGAATAAATATGCTGCCGCTTCTGTCAGTAAAACAATTCTTTCGTGATATGCGCCGCCAGAAGATGCGCACACTAATGACTATGTTTGGTATCCTCTGGGGAACCGCAGCCATAGTCCTGCTTTTTGGTTTTGGAACCGGGCTGCAGGAACATAATCAAAAGGAACGCAAAGGACTCGGTGAAAATATAGCTATTGTCTGGAGTGGAATCACATCAAAAACCTGGCAGGGTCTCCCCCGGGGACGACAGGTCAGATTTACCGAAGATGATGTATCTAATATGAAGGCTTCGATTACTTCGTTGATAAGAATCTCACCCGAATTCACTCGTTATTCCGTACCCCTTAAAAGCAAGAAAAATAATAAAATCGGTCGTATCTCCGGTATCTGGCCGGAATTTGCCGAAATGCGCACGATTATTCCCGAAGAGGGCGGTCGCTTTATTAATCCTTTGGACATTGTCGAAAAGCGTCGAGTTATATTTTTGGGAAATACTATCGCCGAGGACCTTTATGGACAGGATGATCCGGTCGGAGAACGCATTCTTGTTAATAATGTCCCCTTTACCATTATCGGTGTCTTAAAACCAAAGATGCAGAATAGTTCGTATGGGGGCCGGGATAGTCGTCAATGCTGGATACCCTCGACAACTTTTAAAACCATGTGGTCCCATCGCCGACCAAACAATTTTGTGGTTCAATCGCCCAATCCTTATAAAATGGAGCAGGTCAAAGATGATATTTACAACTATATGGCGCAAAAATATAAATTTGATCCCGAAGATGAAGAAGCCTTAACAATCTGGGATACGACCGAGGGTATGAAATTTTTCGTGACCTTCTTCCTCGCCTTCAAATTTTTCCTGGTCGGCATCGGCTGTATGACCCTGATAACCGGCGGGATCGGCGTCACCAACATTATGAACGTGGTACTGGAGGAACGCACCAAAGAAATCGGAATCAAAATGGCCCTGGGTGCCAAAAAAGCGACGATAATGATGCAATTTCTTTTCGAGACAATTCTCTTGACCGGTTTGGGCGGAATTTTAGGGTTTTTGGTCGGGGCGGGACTTATACTGGTTTTTCCCGGCAACTTCGAAGAACATATCGGGATGCCGATAATTGATTTCCATGCCGGTATTTTCGCCGCCGTGGCTCTCGGTATTGTGGCACTGGTTTCGGGATATTTTCCGGCGCGAAGAGCGGCCAATCTGGAACCGGTCAAAGCCTTAAAACTATTTTAGTGGTACAATATGAAACTTTCTGTTCTATATAATATTTTCATTCGCGATTTCCGCAAGCAGCGCAAACGGATGTTGCTGACACTGATTGCCATTCTCTGGGGGACGGTCTCAATTATGCTCCTTTTGGCCTTTGGCGAAGGAATGAAATTGCAATTTATGCGCGGCACAAATGGAATGGGCGAGGGTATCGCCATTGTCTGGGGAGGCCAGACAACAATTCCGTACCGAGGGTTTGGCAAGGGCCGGCGAATCCATCTTCAGGAAGATGATATCGAGTATTTGAGAAAAACCGTCCCGGAACTCGAAGAAATCGCCGGCGAATATATCCGCTGGGGACTTGAGATTAAATATCAGGATAAGGTTTTTTCGGAAAGAATTAATGGTGTCTTCCCGGCTTACCGAGATATGCGCAACATGATTCCTGAAATGGGTGGGCGGATGATTAACGAAATCGACATCCGGCAAAAAAGAAGAGTCGTTTTTCTCGGTGATGCGGTAAAAGAACGACTGTTTGGCGATGAAGACGCGGTTGGCAAAACACTTTTTATCCGCTCGGTTCCTTTTAAAGTTATCGGTGTTATGAAACATAAAACTCAGATGAACAGCTATCAGGGGCAGGATAAGGATGTCCTTATTATTCCGGCGAGTACATTTGTCGCCATGCTCGGAGATCCCTGGCTGGATAATATCGTTTACAAAGTGGCCGAACCGGATCAATCAAAGGCTGTCGAGAAAAAAGTCCTGGCTATGATGGGTGCCAAACATAAATTTCATCCCGAAGATGACGAGGCACTTTATTTCTGGGATGTCGTCGAAACTCAAAGAATAACGCTGAATGTTCTGCTCGGAATAGAAATCTTCCTGGGAATAATCGGTGCCCTGACCTTACTAATCGCCTGCGTCGGAGTCGCCAATATAATGTATGTATCCATCAAAGAACGGACCCGTGAAATCGGCGTTAAAATGGCGATGGGAGCGCGGCGATCATATATTGTCTGCCAATTTCTGCTCGAAGCGCTGGGCATTACCTTTTTGGGAGGATTTTTCGGAATGGCCTTTACCTATATTTTGACCGAGGCTTTCAGGCGAGCGCCGATTGAATCGGATGTCTTTATGATAATGGGTAAACCGATTGTTTCCACCGAAATCGGTCTGGCGGTTATATTGACTCTCGGTATTATGGGCCTGCTGTCAGGGCTTTTTCCCGCCCTGAAAGCCGCCTCGATAAACCCGGTTGATGCCCTAAGATATGAATAGTTTTTTATAAAAACAGGTGCGACATGATTGAGATGTCAGGAATAAAAAAAGTTTACAATACCGGCAAAATCTCTTTTGAAGCGTTGCGTGGGATTGATTTGACCGTTGAAGATAATGAATACATTGCCATTGTGGGGCCGTCCGGTTCCGGCAAGTCTACCCTGATGAACCTGATGGGTTGTCTCGACACTCCGACCACCGGTGAATATCAACTGGCTGACCGCCGTGTCGATTGCCTGACACCCAATGAACTGGCCGAAATCCGTAATCGCAAAGTCGGTTTTGTTTTTCAGGCTTTTAATCTGCTTCCCTACGCAACCGCTTTCGAAAATGTCGAACTGCCGCTTTTATTTTCCGGAATAAAAGGCAAACAGAGAAAAAGTCGGGTGATTGAACTACTCAGCCGCGTCGGACTGGGCGACAAACTGGAAAACAGACCAACCGAAATGTCGGGCGGAGAGATGCAGCGGACAGCCATCGCACGAGCGTTGGCCAATAATCCAAAATTGATTCTGGCTGATGAACCGACCGGGAATCTCGATACAAAATCGGGTCAGGAAATTATTAAAATATTCGATGAACTGAACCGGGCCGGGCATACGGTAATCGTTATAACTCACGATCACAATATTGCCGAACACTGTCAGCGGATAATAAAATTAAAAGACGGCCAAATCTATAACGGTAACGGTCATCCTGATCTGTAATTTTTTTGTTGGATCTGGGAAGATACTATGTATTTTATAATATAATTGCCTTTTGCCTTGGGGGATAATTATGGATTATGGTAGCCTGCTGAAAAAATCATTCGATATCTCCTGGTTGTATAAACGCCTGTGGGTGCTGGGCTTTTTTGCCGCCTCTTTAGGGTCAATCGGGAATATATCCGATTTTGGCGATAAAGACTTCGGCTGGCTGGAAAAAATTCACCCCGGTCTGGCAGACATAATTGAAGAATGGATTCTTAGCCCGCCGGGAGTTGCGATAATAGTCGCCCTTGTGCTGACCCTATTGATTATCGGGCTTATTTTTATAATTATGCACTTTATTTCGGTGGCCGGTTTAATCAAGGCGGCCTTTGACGTCGATACGGGCAAAGAAATCAAATTGCAGAAACTTATTAAATTCGGCGCAAATTATTTCTGGCGCTTTATCGGTTTGGGCTTGATATTTTTCGGACTATTTATAGCCTTTTTTGCCGTTTTAATATTACCGCTGATTTTGGCTATCATTGCGCTAAAAGCCTTCGGCTTAATACTGCTTATATTCATTGTCCCCATCGCCTTTGCGGGGATTTTCATATTCAGTACCATCTATTCTCTGGCCCAGCGGGAAATTGTCGCTTACCAAACGCCGGTAATTGATTCAATCTCAGAGGCCTATAAACTGGTGACCAAACATCTCGGACCAAACTTAATCATTTTTATGCTTAGCCTGGGACTCGGCCTGGCTATCTTTATTACCACTATTCTTATTATAGCCCTTTTTGCAATTCCGCTGATGATAGTCGGATATCAATCGGTATCAATCTTAATCCTGACTTTGATTATCGTTCTGCCGATTTTTATTGCCGTCTCAATAGTTGTGGAAGGATTTCTCGGGACATTCTTTAATACAATGATGTCTCTTTTTTATATCGAACTCAGAAAGTTATCCCCCCGATATATTAATCAGAATCCGGCAGCACCAATATCACCCGCCGCCTGATAATTATACATCTTTCTGCTTGATTTTAATCCGGTTTATTATCAGATTAACGGACAATGATAAAAATCGTATTTACATTCTTTTTGATTTTCCTTTCCGGCTCTCTTTTGGCTCAGGAGATTGACCTGTTTGAAGAATACAAGCCGGTCGAAGATTCTCTGGCCGATCCGATATCTTTGATAATCCGCGAAGATTTGCCGGAGATTAATTTTATTGTCAACAATTCCTTTTATATGAAAGCTTTTTTCCCGGATTATTATATCGATGAATAC
>CAZJLX010000034.1:0-1726 GCA_964546545.1 uncultured Ignavibacteriaceae bacterium
AATGTCAAGGGTTGACAGTCAAAAAAAAAGAGGGGTGTACTCTGGCAGGGTAGAGGGGGCTAGGAAACTACCCGTGACAGCAGAGAACAACCCTCCGTCATTTGTTTATTAATTGATTAGATTATCTTTAAAAATAATATTTCGGTCTTTATCATGGCCTCAAGGCAGATAACTTGACCACACAAAACCTTCCGATATATTATTTGATTTCTACCCTTCTTTATTACAAATTCGGATAAGAAATCTAAAACTTTAGCTATCTTCATAATATTAACTGATTATTTAACTTGCAACAACTATTTTAATAAAATTTAAAATAATTTTTTTAACGCAAAGTAGACAAATAAGGTGTTGAATTGTCAGGATCTGCCAAATACTATTTGTATCAATACCTTACAATTTTTACCGGAACTGATATCTTAATTTCATGATCAGCCTTGATAGTTACCACAAAACTACTGAAATAGGTGCCCCTACCTAATTTCTCGATCGGAGCTATGTTCAGTGAGATATCGCTTCCCCGACCGATTTTCCCATCCGGTTTGTCAATCGTATAAATAGAATCGATATCCGTTGTAATTGAGTATTGTATTTCATCTTTCGAAAGATTTCTCAATTTCAGCAATTTTTCTTTATGTCCCGACAGGAAAAAAAGCGAACGCGGTTCGATTTTAAAATATTTTGGCATAACTCCAATATTGGATTTATACTTAAGTTCCACAGTGGGGTTCTCCGGATCATTAGAGTGCACGGTAATATATCGGGTATTAGGACCATAATAGTTTTTTGTATCGAACAGCAGTTTTATAATCCCCGTTTCCCCGGGCGGAATCAAAGTGTCCGACGTGTGGGCCGTGGAGCAATCACAACCGGGAACAAGTCGGTCAATTTTTAAATTACCTTTACCGACATTTTTTACCCGATAATAATGAATGAATTTATAGTCAATCGGGATAAAACCAAAATCAAAAAGATCTTCTTCGATTTCAATACGACCGGATTTTTCATTCTGGCCGCACCATGCGGGTCCGAGAAGGAGAAAAATAAAGGCAGATATAAAAATTATTTTTATCGTAGAATTCATTTATTTCAGACCTCCAATTTGCTTGACCGCTTTTTGGTTGAAAAACCATGTTTTGTCATCCAGGCATCGTTAAAGCATTTAGTTAAATATCTTGTCCCGGAATCAGGAATTAATACGACGATCAGGGCTTTTTCGTCCAGCTCGGGGGCTATCTCGCGGGCCGCCCATACTGCCGCGCCCGATGATCCGCCGACCGACAGGCCCTCATCTCGCGCCAGCAACCGGGCCACCTCAAAAGAATCCTCGTCCCGAGCGGTTATAACCTCGTCAATTACATTCGGATACAGAGCTTCGGTAAGACAGTCGGTCCCAATCCCTTCGACCTTATATGCGGCCGGTTTGGGCAGCTTATTTCCCCTGATGTAGTCGGCAAATAATGAACCCTCGGGATCTACCGCAATGGTTCTTATTTTCGGATTTTTCTCTTTTAAAAATTTGGCCGTTCCCGACATTGTCCCGCCTGTTCCGATACCGGCTACAAAATGACTCAATTGGCCGTCCGTATCGGCCCAGATCTCCGGCCCGGTTGAAAGATAGTGGGCTTTTGGATTATCCTGATTATGATATTGATTGGTATGAAAATACCCATTCTCTTTTGCCAGATTAATCGCTTCTGTTAATCCTCCGAGTTTGTCGACCAAG
>CAZJLX010000034.1:1736-11821 GCA_964546545.1 uncultured Ignavibacteriaceae bacterium
CTGCCTTCAGGATCCTCATGTGCGGCCTCGGCCGGTGTTACAATAACTTCGGCGCCGTATGATTTTATCAGATCTATTTTTTCCTGACTTGTTTTATCGGGCGTAGTAATAATCACCTTCAGCCCCATCACAGATCCGACCATAGCCAGGGCAACCCCCGTATTTCCTGATGTATTATCGATAATTGTATCACCCGGTTTCAGGCGACCATCATCCATTGCCTGACGAAGAATATATGCAGCCATACGGTCCTTGACCGATCCGCCGGGATTATAAAATTCGAGTTTGGCCAATAACTTCGGACCACCTTTGGAACAGCCATTGTTTATCTCGACCATAGGGGTATTACCGATCAGGTCGAAAATATTTCTAAAATATTTCATCTTCTTTCCCTTTGTTTATAAAATTTTAAGCAATAATAGTTTCATTATCAATAGTTTAATCATATTGGCGCGACTTTTTTTGTCGATATTATTACCAGTGTAATTGTTATTATACAATTTAAACAAAACAAATGATAAATAGCCTGTTTTATATTGACAAAATAAACGATTGGGCTAAAATTAGATAAATTAAATTAACTTTGTGGAAGATAAAGGAGGAAAAATGAAAAAGCTGTTTATATTTGTTTTGATGCTTTCACTTGCTACATTTTTTGCCGGTTGCAGCAATGATAAAGATGACGACGTGGCCAAGCTGGAGCAGCAAGTACAAGATGCCGAGACAACTGATTATCTCGCTGAAGAGGGAACGGAGACGGAAACCGGTCAGCCGGCTACTGAAACTGTTGCCGCCGAAGAATATGCGGCTATACCTGACACAGCCCCGCCGGTCGAAGAGAAGCCGATTCAGATGGCAACCGGTTCACCCTCCGAAACCGGCGATTATACGATTCAGATAGCCTCGGGCAAAACCTGGGAATATGTCAACGAAATGAAAGACAAATTTATCGAACGCGGTTATGATGCTTATATCGCCGAGGCCGATTTTAATGGTGAAATCATTTATCGAGTAAGGATTGGCGGCTTTGTCGGTTATTCGGATGCTGTTGCCGTCGGTGAGGAGTTAAAGAATAAATACTCGGTCAATTATTGGATCGATGTCAAATAATCGGTTATGAACCGGTTGATATTTTAATATTACTTTATCGATATTTTATACAGGTCAGGCCACTTTGCCTGACCTGTAAATTATTTCATTAGATGTTCATCAAAAAACGAAACCATTTTGCGGTACGCTGCCAGCTTGTTTTCTAACTTTCCAATGCCGTGACCTTCGTCTGGAAAGATCAATGAATCAACCGCGATATTATTGTCCTGTAATACTTTTATTATCTGACGCGCCTCTCCGACCGGCACCCGGGGGTCATTCTCACCATGCACGACCATAAGCGGAGTTTTAATTAAAGATGCCTTATGAATTGGCGAGATAGAGGCCAAAAATAGAGAATCGCTTAACGGTCCGTACTCCGCTTCACGGATACTCCGCCTGTAATCTCGTGTATTTTTTAGAAATGTCACGAAATTGGCGATACCGACCTGATCCCAGGCGGCGGCAAATAAATCAGGGTATTCGGTAATGCAGGCCAAAGCCACGTAACCGCCATAACTGGCTCCCTTAATAGCTATTTTGCCCGGTTCTGAATATTTGTTTACAATCAGAAATTCAGCGGCCGATTTATAATCTTGGATGGAATGCAGGCGGTTTTTATAATTATCCAGTTGCAGATATTCCTTGCCATATCCCCGTGAACCTCTGACATTGGGGGCCATTATTCCATAACCGTTAAGCAGAAGATATTGAAAATGTCTTTGGAAATAAGGGCGAAATTGGCTTTCCGGTCCGCCATGAGCATGGATCACGAATGGAACCGGCTGACCATTATAATCAGGCGGGAAAAATACAAAAGCCGGGATTTCTCTCCCGTCAAATGTTTTATATTTGACAAGTTGCGGCTCCACAAAAATATTCGGATCAATGCCGGCGTATATCGACTGAGTCTCTTTAATCAATTCATTCGTATATGGATTCCATGACCAGATATCTTTGGTTTCGGTCGGGCTGGTATATTCAAAAAAGAGCCGACCGTCATCAGCCAACCGTAATTCATCGATAAAACCGGACAGGGAAGGGGTTGGCAGAGCAGTATTTTTTTCCCTGTCAAATATATATATCCTTGAATAACCCTCTTCATTTGTAAGCCAGGCCGTATATCGTCTATCGCGGGAGAAAGTTAGATAGTCAACCGTCCACTGTGACGCATCCTCCATATATTTGATCTGACTAGATTCGGTATCGAGCCGGGCACGTTTTAAGATGCCGTCGGGATTATCATTACAGAGAAGATAGACCGTCTTATTATCCGGCATAATATCGGCATAATCATAAAGAACATTTTCTTTTCCCGATGTCACCATTTTGAATGATTTGTCGGCCAGATCCAAAAGATACAAATCATTGCTGACATTAGAATAATCATGATAGATTAAAAGTTGGCTTTCATCTGTTGAAAGATCGGCAATTGCATTACGGCCCGGTTTGTCAAAAACGGTTATGATTGAGTCATTTGTCACATCGTAGAAATAAACAAAAAAGTCCTCGGGACTATCGAGATTGGCATAAAAATAAAAACCATCGCCACTTTTATTCCAGACCGCCTGCGCATATCGCACCGATGGCGTAAAGGTTAATTGCCTGATCTGTCCCGTAAAACTGTTCATATAGAATAATTGGGCATCTTCACTGCCGCCTGTTGAGGCGCCCACAACCATCTTTTGACCATCCTGAGACAGGGAGTACCAATCGATTCCATCATCGAATAAAGTCAGTTGATATGGCCATCCTTTTTCGGTCAGACGATAAACCTGAAGAACCCCGGACATGGGCGATGTGAAAAAAAGTTCCCCGGTCGCCTTGTTTATTTGGGGAGTTGAACAATACCCGATTTTCATAAAGGTGTCGATATCGGGGATATATATTTTTGTGTTATCTTTTGCCATAGTTAAAGTAAAAATTGCCACTATAATCAGAATCAATGGCACAATTATCACACGCTTGTCCGAAATTAAATGTTTATTCATATCGGTCCTTCTATTGATTTTCCTAAATATAATCAAAAAAAATAATACGGCAACCGTCCATCCTCATAAGTATAATCTATAATAATTATACAGCATAAGAAATAAATTGATTATTAAAATAAAATGAGAAAAAGAAGCAAAAGTTAACCGATTGGTGTCAGCTCTTCTTTTTTGCTTGCCGAGATTTCTATCTCATTTTGGACACGATTATAAAAACTGCAATGGAAACATGAGTGACGGCTGTTTCGGCAGACCAGATGGTTATTTTGGAGGGAGCCGTTCATAATTGACCAGCAGATTCTTCCCGCGCCTCGTCCGCTATTGACACCGTCATATTTCATCATTCGTGGAATGGGGCAGGGGCCATATTTATCTGCAAAAATGCCGCCCGGTTCCATTCCGCAGTTATTAAATTCCCAGCAATTAAGCCTGGCGCCCATACAGTTTATCTGTCCTCTTCCTTGATTAGCCTCAAAACCGGTTGAAAGCGACTTGATGATTTGACTTCCGCCAGCATTTGAGGATCAGCCAGGATCTTAAATTCGGCATATGTCGACCGAACCTTGCTGACATTGTCTCGTGCCAGATAATTGAGCATTAAATATTGATGCAAGTAAGGATCTTCGCTGTTTAATTTATAGGCGTTCTTAAGATATTTTTCGGCCCGCTTATATTCGCCCATCTTGAAATAGCAAACACCCATACCATATTGAGCCGGATAAAAATTATCGTTAGTCCTGATAGCATTTTCGTAATCATTCAAACCGCTTTTAAAATTACCCTGCTCCATGTAACTTCCCCCGCGTCCAACCAGAGCCGATATATTTTTGGGTTCATAATTTAAAGCGCTTCCGAAGGCATCAATGGCCTTGTCATAATTTTTCTTGAAGCGATACATCTCGCCCAGACGCAAATAATCCGCGGCGACTTTATCGTTCTCGCCCGTTTTTTTATAAATATTTGCCCGGAGTTGATAAGCATTTATAGATGCCGGATCCAGTTCCAACGCCTTGTTAATATCGGACAGGGCGTCGTCATAATTTCCGGCCGCAAAGGCATCTTTACTGCGGGTGAGATAATTATCGGCCGTCAGTTCCTTCGGCGTATCGTTTATCCTTTTTAAATTGGGATTAATGGTCACCGTTTGTCCCGACTTGACCGTTATCTTTTCACTATATTCGCTGTAACCCGGTTTGTCGACTTTTATATTATGACTGCCCTTGTCTATTTTTGAGTAAGTGTTGTTCCCGGCGCCGAGCACTTCGCCGTCGACGGTTAGCCGGGCATTTTCTACATTGGCATCAAGTTTTATTTTGCCATAGGAAGAATTGCTTTTTTTGTTAGAGGAATCCGACGATTTTTTCTTTTCGGATTTTGAGGGAGGAGGAGTGGTCGGTTTCTGAACCACCTCCGTCGTTTTTATTGTCGATCGAGGCGGTTCCGGATTATAAACAGTTTTATTTGTTGCCCGTGACAAATCTCCAAAAGTCATTATGGTCATCTGCTCCGACGTCACTGTCGCATTACCCTGACCGTAAAAATCGTCATTAAGTTCGTAAAGAATTTCATAGGTTCCGGTCGGAATCAACTCAAAATGGAAAAATCCCTGAGCATTGGTTGTTGTCGTTTTACTCAGTAATGGTATCGACACCCGGGCGCCTTCAAGATAAGGCTGTCCATTACTATCAAGGATCATTCCGATTAATTCGCCATCGCCCGATAAAGCCGGTTTATTGATTATGGCGACACCAATAATAATTAATAAAATAGCTGCCAGTGCCCCGACCGCCCCAAAAACCATCTTTTTATCAATCTGTTTTGGCTTCAGGACATAATATTTGTTATTAATACTGATTTCATCGCCGGCATGCAAAAACGGATTCCCAACCAGTTTGATTGAATTATTACGGAATAATGCCAGCCCTCTTGTTTTTGAAGCCTGTTTGACCGATCCGGGAGCCAAAGCCGGGTCATCAAGCTGTTTTACTTTTTCCGATGGTTTATCCGCCAGAGGTTTATTCTTATTCTTTTTCTTTTCAGGCCTGGGTTTAGTCAGACCATGCGGCTCTTTGGCACCTTTTGATTTGTCATTAATTGAATCGGATCCGTACATATTTCGTCTAATATTGTCTAACTCTTTGTCGGATAATTTCTTGTGTTCCTTTTCTTCTTTTGATTCTTTCGCCATCTGATCTTTTTCCGCGGGCGCTTCATCAAATGGTCTTGTTATACCCTGATTAGCCTCTATGGCAGCATTGTCCTCAAACTTTATCTCCTCCGAGCCATGTTCTTCCAGAATATTGGCCGCCGGGGTGATTTCCAGCTTATCTTCAGGATCCTCGGGCTTTTTCGCGGTATTAAGGAAATTAGGCGCCGCCGTATCGGCCGTTTCAGTTACCACGAAATCCAGCTTATCATCAGCCTCGACAGGCTTGTCACTTTCCACAGACGAAGACAGCGGAGCCGAGCAATTGCTGCAGTATTTGGCTTCATCAAGGTTTTCTGTTTTGCAAATGGAACAGGTTATCAAAACATACTCCCAAAAATAAAAAGAATTATTTAATCTATTTATCGACTATGTTCGTCAATTCTTTAGAAAGGCTTATGGTTTAATGGACTACGTTTGGTTAAAGTTATGGGTTTTTAGAATTTAGGGCTTGACAGCCCAAGAACAAAGAGCTATAATCGCTTGATGAGTTTGAGAATAGCTGATTTGAGGAGGATATAAAAATATGCGCGGGCGCAATATTCGCTTGTTTTTTGTGACTCTGTTTTTTGGAATTTTGGCGCTGATGTTCGGCTGCACACAGCCCGATGATATCGCGGCTCCGGTTTCAACTACGACCGTAATCTTACAGCCGATGAAATTTCCAACCCCTCCGGATAATTATTTTTATAAATTCTGGGCGGTTGACTCGGCGGATAATTACTATCTTATTCAGAAATTTTTCTGGAACAACTATTTGCAGCGGGTCTATGATTTGGATTCCAATCAGATAGACACTGTTTTCACCGTTGAATATGATTTACTTGATCCTTTTTATGAATATCTGGCGATTTCAGTCGAAATGCTTCCCGATACTATGCCGGATACTATTCCCGGTCCGATTATGCTTCTGGATACTATAATGGATCCGGATAATGGACCAATGAAGATGGTTTTTCCTCTGAATTATGGCGGAAGTTTCACCGGATTTAGTATGCAGACTCCGACCGATAAAGATTCCTATTCACAGGAGGCCTCCGGTGTCTGGTTTGCCTATTATACCTATGATTCGATGACCATTTATGATACGACCAATGTTTTTATGTTGACCCCGCCGCCTATCAAAGAGGATCGAATACTGACCTATGACACGACATACTGGGATTGTGATAGTATGGGTATATTGACCTGTGCGCGATGGACCGATGTCACCAATGATGTTTTCTTAAATCCGTCTTATCCTTATGATACACTTATAGTCGATATAACGCCTTATCCTATCGATACTGTTTACTGGCGCTGTGACAGCTTGGATGGTGCCACGTGCGTCGAGTCGACAAATGTCAGCGACCTGTTCAAATGGTACGATACGCTGGCCGATCCTGCTTTGTATGATTGGGTCGTCTATGATACTCTTCTGGATACACTGGGTCTCGCCTGTGTCAAACAGGTTGTCGATTACCATTACGTCCCTGATACACTTAATATAGATACTTTTATTCATATTTCAGTTGATTACGACTTTGTCACCTTCCCCGTCAATTTCAATCCCAATGATACTATTGATACGTCGTTTACCGACCCCTGCACCGGAGCTGTCACCCCGTTGAGTATTCTGCCGCTTAAAGACTATATTCATGTCCCACTCTATTTCGTCGATTCGGTGTCCAAGATTGATACGGTCGATAATTTTTCGCCGATTCATAATGAAGAAACACATGACTTGACCGGTACTAATTGGCATTATAAGGGTTGGATTCTGTCACCCTATCTCGCCCCGCCCTTTCAGCCGATTGATTGTCCCGAATTGGGTCGTCTAACTCCACCGGCCTGGCTCGATTTTACGGTCTTTGATGCCTTTTCCGATTATTTTATCGAGGCATATTATAGCACACCGTTGGAGGTTCCGATTATATCCACCGGTTCATTTAAGAGTTTTGGGGCAGGAGATTATACGCCGAATATTTATTCGGATAATAAAAGGGTACCTAATTTCCCCGGGGAAGATTTTATACAAAACCTGCCATGCGGTGCGGAAAGTTATTATTTCGCGGACCGGTTATATCCAAATGTTTCTACGGGGAAAATATTCGTGACTATAGAGCCTGATAATTATGATACTTCGACTAATTTCCCCTTTATTCTCTTTCTCAGCCGATATACGATTCCGTCATTTTCCGATATTTCCATAACTGAACCGAATAATAGTCAAAACTCAATCTTTTTCGACCTGCAAAATCAATCGGGTGCCGTTACGGGTAATACCGCTGGTTTCCCCTGGGTTCAGGTGACCTTAATCAGAGAATAGATTATCTTTAAACGAACTCAATGACCGGCATATAATTTTAGTGCCGGTCATTTTTTTTCAAATATATGTAACAACAGGTTGATTTATTCGAATAATTGGATGACATTGATGGTATATAGATAAATCGAATAAAAACAAATGCGTCATTCATTCAGGAGGCGTTATGGATGCGGAAAATATAACTAACCCGCCCGAAAACCAGATTCCGGAACAAAAAATGTCGGCTCTTTTAAAGATTTTAAAAATCTTCTATGAGCCAAGTTCGGTCTTTAAATGTATCAATCGTAAACTTGACTGGATCATGCCGCTGATAGTGATAGCCATAATCGGCGGTCTGGTTGGTTATTTCAGCCGACCGATTATTGCGGTGGAACAGGGTGAACGAGTTAAAGAGGGTATGGAAAAATATCGCGATCAAATGCCGCAGGATCGATTTGAAGAGATAATGTCTAGAATCGATGATGGGGTAAAGGAGGCGGTGGAAAATCCTTTTAAGTGGTATTATCCTTTAATTGGCCTGGCCTTTCCACTGGTAATGTCTTTAGTAATATCCGGTATATGTATCATAGCCGGAAATTTTCTTTTTGGCGGCAAATGTAATTTTTGGCTAATAATGGGAGCTATCACCTATGCCGCCCTGATTGGTTTACTGGGGGACGCGGTGAGGGGTCTCATGATGATAATGAAGGAGACATCGGCCGTCTATACCGGATTGGGACTTTTAAAACCGATTAATGATGGTTCGTTCCTGCATTACCTGCTGATACAAATCGATATATTTACAATTTGGCGCATTATTGTAACAGCTCTTGGTCTGGGAATTTTATATAAAATGAAACCTGTTAAATTTACATACGTATTATTCCCAATATGGATAATATTTATATTGCTGGTGGCGTTGGGTAACTCAACGATTATGATGGGTGGAATAATTTACTAAGTTTTTTATCGGAGGAAAAACAGATGAAGTCGAAATGCCGCCAATATCCGCTTTTGGTCTTTGTGTCAATACTATTGCTTTGTGGCGCCGCATCCGCTGTGACACTGTCTCTTGATGATTGTATCGAACAGGCTCTGAAAAATAACCAGAATGTTATTCGGGCGAGGAATAATGTCAAAAACGCAGATGGCGCGGTCTTAAATTCGTTTGGTGCTTTTCTGCCCAGCGTTGACGTCGGAGGCGGTTATAGGAAAACTATCACCGATGAATATAATTATTTTCCTCCGGCCGAATTTATACCCTATGATACAGGACTGATCGGCGATACTGTGATCGTCGATTCGCTATATGCCCTTCCCACCAGCGAAGCGACCGGCGGCGGATCATCATCAAGCTGGAGCGCCTCTATTTCTGCGGGAATAACCCTATTTAACGGCGGACGTAATTATTATAATTATAAAGGAGCCAAAGCGGATAAAAAATATTACGATTACACCGCCGAGGCGACGGAACAGGATTTAATCTATCAGGTCAAGGCCCAGTATTTTGTTTACCTGAAAACTTTGGATCAGAATAAAACCGCTGTCGAGGCGGTCAAACGGGGAGAGGAGCAGCTCAAGCTGGCTCAGTCCAAGTACGAAGTCGGTTCGGCTTCCAAATCTGATGTCCTGAAGGCCAAAGTACAATATGGTAATGACAGGCTGAGTTTGATCTCCGCCGAGAATGCGGTTAAGGTCGAACATGCCAACCTCGCCTATTTAATCGGTCTCGACGTCAATTCGGATGTCGATTTTTCCTCAGATTATAAACCCAAAAGCTATGATGGTACGGAAATGGATGCCATTAAATTTGGTATGGCGCATCATCCCGGACTGCTGGCTAATGATTATAACCTGATGGCGGCCAAATATGATGTTCGATCCACTCGGGGGAGATATTTCCCGACCTGGACATTAAATGTCAGCCGGGGCTGGTCGAATCCAACCTGGTCAGGTCTGACAAAATTCAGTTCCGAGGATGCCAGCTGGTCGATTTCATCGAGTATTTCTCTTCCCTTATTCGAAAATTTCAGTCACAAACGAGATATAATCCGGTCGAAGGCTACATATAACAATGCTAAGGCGGATTATTTTTACCGGAAGAATCAGGTTGCTTTGGATATTAAAGAGGCCTTTCTGTATATAAACCGATCCAATCAGGCATTACAGGTGGCAAGAGATAATGTAAACGCTGCCGCCGAAGATATGTCACTGGTTCAGGAAAAATATAATCTGGGGGCGGCAACTATTTTAGAACTTTTAGATGCTCAGGTCAGTCTAATAACAGCAGAGAACTCTGAAATTGAAGCCGTGTTTGATTACAATCTGGCCGTGGCCAAACTGGAAAATGCCATAGGTGTCAGATAAATCATAAACAAATGGTAAGGTAGAGATACGATGAAAAAAAGATCGAAAAAACTATTGATCGGCGGTATTATACTGGTGGTGGCCATAATAATTATTCTTAATATTACCAGTAACGGGAAAAAACAAACCGAGGTCTATGTCGCGA
>CAZJLX010000035.1:0-11657 GCA_964546545.1 uncultured Ignavibacteriaceae bacterium
GACATCGCCGCCGGTAAGCGGTTTGACTATTAAAAAGTCGGGGTTAAATTCGACACTGATAGCCGACATTTCCTGCGCCCCGACAAGATAGACGAAACTCACTTCATTCCCGGAATATTTCACCTTTCCGATAAACTTTAAATCAAACTCAGAGATAGATTTTAATTCGGCCGGATTTATATCAAGTGTATATTCCCGAATCAGACTGCTGTTGGGTTCAATTTCAACCCAGTTGTTATCAATAATAATGATCGAGTCTGACCAGGGCGTTTTAAGTTCGACATAACCGGCGCTTATTGTTAAAAATCCGTTGTTATTTATCGTTGAGATAAATTTCAAAACTTTGCCTTCGGGAGTTTCACGGATAATAACAGCCCCGTTATATTCGACACCGGCCTCAAGAAATATTGCCGATTGTAAAACCCCGGCGGTTTTATTTATATATTTGATCAGTGGTTCGGCCGCTTGCCCGGAATCCGATTCGATGTTTAGCGTCTGTCTTATTTGATCCAATTCAGTCATAGCCGATAACATCGATCCGATTTTGTTAAGACCCTGCTGATGAATCGCTCGTTTTAAAAAGCCGACATATTTCTCGGAATAAGATTTAAGTTCCATCTGTCGGGTCGATGACTCAATATATTTTTCGATAATGCGATCAAATTTTAGCTTATCGATACCATATAAAAACGAGGGAGATTTTTTATAGTCTTCATTATCCGTTCGTATTAAAGTGTAGGATGTATATGATTCGGAGGATGAAATATCGGGCGGCATCTCGGCGACCGAACGGGCCATCTTTGATATCTCCTCATAATATTCATTTAGATATTGCCGACGGTTAAAAAAGGCGTGAACTGAATCGGAATTTTCCGCGCGGCGATAATATTTGCGAATAGCGTAAATACCGGCTGAATCGAATTTCTCATTTAATATTTTATTCTCCAGCATTTGCAGTTCAACCGATATAAACTTTTCAGTGGAAATGACAATGTCGGGCAAATAATCTCTGTAAAGATCAGCCAGAATGGAATCGACAAAATCGGCGTTGCTGTCGGGTACAAAATATTTTGATGAAGTCACGTTATATTGCGCACCATCAAGAAAGACATGCTTAAAAACCGGACCGGGGCGTACCGTTACCAGTGAAACATGACAACCTGCTTCCGAACTGAAGTAATAAATCAGCGGCCAGTTTATCCGGTCGTTATGGTCGTAAAGATAGAGAATATTTATATCAGTCAGCAGGTTATTGCTGTTTTCCGCCGATGCAGATGAAAACATCAAAACGAATAAAAGAAAAACGCAAAAGTATTTATAGGACCTCATTGTCAAAATATAGAATGTTTATCTAAGACTGTCAAACTCAAATAAAAAAGCCGCCGATTAAGAATCGGCGGCCCATAAAATACAAGCGAATTTATAAAACTTGGTCCCCTTTTAACTTATCGTACAATTTTTCGGCGATTTCTTCAGCCGTTTCGCCGGAAATCATCTCACCCTTCTGGCGGGGAGGAGGTGGGGAGACTTTAATAGTTTTGGTGTATGAATTAACGCCCACCGCGGAATTATCAAAACCCAAATCAGCCGCCGACCACTTGGTCACAGGCGCCTTTTTGGCCGCCATTTTTCCTTTTAAGGAAGGTAGTCGGGGCTCATTGATCTCTTTTACAACCGACAGAACGGCGGGAAGAGTCATTTCGACTATATCATAACCCTCTTCGGTCGTACGCCATACAACCGCCTTGCTGTCGTCGACGGAATCAATCTTTTTAACAAACATAGCCTGGGGCAAATCAAGAAAAGCCGCTACCGCCGCCGGAACCTGCGCCGCATCATCATCGACCGCCTGTTTTCCAGAAAGCACCAGATTATAATCGCCCAGCTTTTTTAAGGCGGCCGCGAGAATTTTTCCCACCGCCTGCTGGTCCGATTTTTCAAAAACCGGATCGCTGACCAGGATTGCCTCGTCGACACCCAGCGCCAGGCAGGCGCGTAAAGCCGATTCAGCCTTGGCACTGCCGACGGTAATTACAGTCACCTTGCCGCTCGTTTTTTCTTTGATTCTCAAAGCCTCTTCAACCGCAAATTCATCAAACGGATTAACGACGCCGGGACCGGATGGCAGAACAACTTCGCCGGAAGCCTCGTCAACCTTAACCAGTTCAATTTCCGGTACCTGCTTTATCAAAACAGCAATATTCATTTATTCCTCCGTCTCAACATCGGTTATACAATAATTTAATGCGTAATAAAATCATTCTTCGGCGATTGTCAATATCAGATATTAATTGCTATGGCGTGGATGACCTGTCATTTCCTTTTGGGGGCAAACTCGCCAGAGATTGAGATGCCGCCAGCTGTTCAGCCTCTTTTTTTGATTGGCCGACTCCTTTTCCGGTTATCTCTCCTCCGGTAAAAACTACCACTTCAAAGCTTTTCTGGTAATCCGGACCGACTTCGGAAATAACTTCATATCGGGGAGGTTCCAGACCCTGTCCCTGAAGATACTCCAATAATTCACCCTTGTAGTTTCTCTGAGTCCTGTCAGATAATATTTCATCGATGCGCGAGATAATTGTCCGACGGATAAACTTACGGGTCGCCTCAAGTCCGCAATCAATATATATGGCGGCTATAATCGCCTCGACCGCATCGGAAATTATTGAATTTCGAGTCCGACCGCCGGATCTTTCCTCATCGGGCGACATTAACACCAATTCATTAAGGCCACATTCCTGACCGACGCGTGACAAAGTAACTTCATTGACCAAAAGTGATTTGGTTTTTGTTAAATCCCCTTCGTTATAATTGGGGTGATGGCCAAAAAGAAATTCGGCCACAACTAAACCAAGAACCGAATCGCCGAGATATTCAAGACGTTCATTGGATCTCTTGAAAGTTTCATCATAATGAATATAAGACCGGTGAGTCAGAGCCCGAATAAGTATATCCGGATTTTCAAAGTGACAGTCAAAAATTGCCTCGAATTTTTCGACCAGTTTCACAAATTCCGGCCGTATCGAGGATTTCTTCGGCCGCCTGAAAAAATCAAATAAGCTCACATCTACTTTAAACCGTTAAATCTGCGCCCTGCCAAAGTAACATTATGCCCGCCAAAGCCGAATGAATTCGTAAGAAAAACATCGAATTTAACATCACGTGCCTCATGGGGTACAAAATCAAGATCACACTCCGGATCCGGATTATCCAGATTTGTCGTCGGATGAATGACTCCGGCCTGAAGACACAAAATAGAGGCAATTAGCTCGGCTGCCCCGGTGGCTCCCAGCAAGTGACCAGTCATAGATTTGGTCGAATTGACCGGGATTTTGTAGGCACGTTTGCCAAAAACCGCTTTTATGGCCTTGGTTTCAGCCGGATCGCCCAATGCTGTTGCGGTCCCGTGGCTGTTTATATATTCGACATCTTCCGGATTTAAACCGGCATCTTTCAGAGCATTAATCATTGCCATCTTCGCTCCGTAACCTTCCGGATGAGGCGCCGTCATATGATAGGCATCGCAGGTCATTCCGCCGCCTATCAACTCGGCGTATATATTGGCGCTCCGCGCCCGGGCATGTTCCAGAGATTCCAGAACAACTATCCCTGACCCTTCACCGATAACAAAACCATCCCGATCCCGATCAAAGGGACGTGATGATTTTTCGGGTTCATCGTTCCGAGTACTGAGCGCCCGGGCCGAACAGAATCCCGCAACAGAGGTCGGCGTAATAGTCGATTCGGATCCGCCGGTAATCATAACGTCGGCATCACCCCGCTGGATAATTCTCATCGCATCCAGAATGGCATGTGATGATGAAGAACAGGCCGACACAGTACCATAATTCGGCCCCCGAAAACCAAACCGCATGGCTACCAAACCGGCGCTCATATCGATAATCATCATCGGGATAAAAAATGGCGATACGCGGCCGGGGCCGGAATTCAGAAGGACCTTGTGTTGCTGCTCAAAAGTTGCAATACCTCCGATACCGGAACCGATAACGACCCCGACTCGATCAGAATCCACCTTCTCCGGATCCAGACCGGAATCATCCACCGCCATTTGACTGGCGGCTATCGCATATTGCTCGGAAAGATCAACACGGCGCAGTTCTTTTTTATCGAGGTACATTCCGCCATCAAAATCTTTAACTTCGGCGGCTATCTTACTCGAATAATCGGTAACATCGAAACGGGTAGTCTTACCCACGCCGCTTTTACCTTCGAACAACCCGCGCCGATAGTCTTTTAGATTATTACCGATCGGAGATATAATCCCCATCCCAGTAACAACGACTTTAACGGCATCCATCTAAGTACCTCAATCCATGAGATTTATTTGTTATTATCATTTATATATTTGATGGCATCCCCGACCGAGGCCATCTTTTCCGCATCTTCGTCCGGGATTTCAAGTGAAAATTCCTCTTCGAGGGCCATTACCAATTCCATGGTATCCAGAGAATCGGCACCCAGATCATCAACAAACTTCGCCTCTGACGTCACTTGCGACGCATCAACGCCAAGCTGCTCGACAATAATGTCCTTTACTTTTTTTTCGATAGATTCCGCCATCAATAACTCTCCTTGGTTTATTTATGGTTTATTTTTCCAAAATTAATACATCGCCATGCCGCCGTCAACCCCTATCACCTGACCCGTAATATAGCCGGCCTCGTCTGAAGCCAGAAAGGCAATAGCGGACGCAATATCCTCCGGCGAGCCGAATTTCTTCATCGGTATTTGCGCCATAATGGCGTCATGCGCTGACTCCGAAAGGTTTTCGGTCATTTTAGTCTCAATAAATCCAGGGGCAATAGCATTAACCGTAATTCCCCTGGCCGACAATTCACGGGCCGCCGTTCGGGTCAATCCTATCACACCGGCCTTGCTGGCAACATAATTGGCCTGGCCTATATTACCGAGCCTACCGACCGCCGAGGATATATTTATTATCCGGCCATAACGCTGTTTAAACATAACCTTGGCCGCCGCCTGCATGACCAAAAAGGTCCCCTTCAGATTTATATTCAGCACCAGGTCCCAGTCTTCCTCTTTTAATCTCAATAACAAAGCATCTCGAGTAATGCCGGCATTATTGACAACAATATCCAGCGTTTTAAATTCTGAAGTCACTTTCTCAATCATGCTTTTAACTTCATCGCTTTTTGAAACGTCGGCTTTAATCGCCAACGCCCGATACCCCCGGCTTTTAAATTCCTCAACGGTCTCCTCGGCCAATTCAAACAGAACATCAGAAATGGCCACTTTGGCTCCCCCCGATGCCAGTTTCTCGGCAACCTGTCTGCCGATCCCTCGGGCACCGCCGGTTATTAACGCTATTCGTCCCTTAAATTCCATTTTTTATCATCCGGTTGTGGTAGCGCAGAATTTTTCGACATCTTCCAAAACATCAATATTATTAATCTGCGCTCCTTTTAATTCCCTTTTGGCGAGACCGGTAAGAACTTTTCCCGGGCCGATCTCTATCAGGTTTTTTATATCGTAATCGCTGAAAAAGCGCATTGTCTGATACCATTTAACCGGTGCCGTCAATTGCTCGATCAATAGAGTCTTCAAATTATCCGGTGAATTCTCGGCTCTGGCGGTGACATTGGGAACAATGTCAATTTTTGCCTCCGCAAAATCGACATTATCGAGATATTCTTTCATACCATCACAGGCTGACGCCATCAAAGGTGAATGAAAGGCTCCTCCCACCTGAAGCAGCATAGCTCTTTTGGCACCTTTTTCCCTGCACAGCGTGCAAGCATACTCAACCGCCTCGACCGAACCTGAAATTACGATCTGATTTGCCGAATTAAAATTGGCCGGAACCACAACACCCTTTTCGGATGCCGTCCGACAGACCTCTTCGACAATTTTTTCATCCAGCCCGATAATGGCCGCCATCGTACTCGGGTTTTTCTTGCAGGCCTCATCCATCAACGAAGCGCGCCGAACAACAGCCTTAATTGCCTCTTCATAACCTAAAACGCCTGATAAGGCCAGGGCGCCATATTCACCCAATGAATGTCCGGCTGTCAATGATACTTCCGGTAAAGCATCTTTCAGTAATGTCAGAACCGCGAGTGAATGTACCAAAATCGCCGGTTGAGTGAATCTTGTTTCTTTTAATCTTTCCGCAGGACCTTCAAAGGAAAGAGCCGCGATATCCTCGCCGATTTCCTCCGAGGCCAGATTATAAAGGTCCCGAACCTCACCGGAAGAATCATATAAATCTTTACCCATACCGACATACTGTGATGCCTGCCCCGGAAAAACTACTGCTGTTTTATTCATATTTCTGTCTACCATCTAATTAACGACGCCGCCCAGGTCAAGCCTCCGCCGAAAGCCGTCATCAGGATAATATCATTTTCCTTCACGACATTACTTCTTACAGCTTCGTCCAGTGCAATCGGTACTGAGGCCGCCGAGGTATTTCCATATTTAGCGATATTTATATAAACCTTTTCCCTGGGAATACCAATCCGTTTGGCAGTCGAAGTCAATATTCTTATGTTAGCCTGATGTGGAACCATCCATGTTACATCAGACGCTTCGACCCCGGCTTCTTTCAAGACATGCAGTGAGGCGTCTTCCATCTGACGAACGGCATGTTTAAAGACCTCATTGCCGTTCATTTTTAAAAATACTTCCGAATTACCGTTGTCAAGGCTCTGAATCGGATGTACCGAACCGCCATCCGGAATCCACAACAATTTATCATGGCGACCATCCGACTTGATAAAGGTCGAGAGAATACCTCTTTCTCCATCGGCTGCCTCGACAATCACAGCTCCCGCGCCATCGCCGAACAAAACACAGGTATTGCGATCGGTATAATCGGTTATGGAAGAAAGTTTTTCACAACCAATGACCATAATTTTTTTAAATTTTCCGGTTTGAATATAGGCATCCGCCATTGATAAACCATGTAAAAATCCGGCGCAGGCGGCCACCACATCAAAAGCTGCGGCATTGACCAATCCCAGTTTCCTCTGAACAACACAGGCCGCCGATGGCACACGAAAATCCGGAGTAACTGTCCCGACCATAATCAAATCAATTTCCTCCGGCTCGAGTCCCGCCATATCCATCGCGTTCTTCCCGGCGCCTACAGCCATATCGGAAAGCGCCTCATCATCTGAGGCAATCCGTCGTTCGCTGATACCGGTGCGCGTCGTAATCCACTCATCGGACGTATCAACTATTTTTTCCAGATCGGCGTTAGTCAGACGACGAGACGGGAGGTACGATCCTATTCCCGTTATTTTGCCTCTTATTGTGCTGTTCATTCATATATCCATTGCTAAAGATAGCCATCTCCTCTTTGATGTTTTCACAGATCCGATGCCGCACCATACGGGCGGCAACGAGGATGGCGTTTTTTATTGCTTTGGGTGACGATGACCCGTGGCAAATAATGCATACTCCATTGACTCCCATCAGTGGCGCTCCGCCATATTCGGAATAATCAAATGAATTACGCAATCGTTTTAAAAAGGGAGTCATCAACGCCGCCCCAACCCTCGAAAATATATTGGTTGTAATCTGGCGACGAAGTGAACTGGTTAAAAAACCTTCAATCGACTCGGTAAATTTTAACAGAACGTTACCTACAAAACCATCGGTGGCAACAACATCTGCTTTGCCCGATAATATATCACGACCTTCGACATGTCCGATAAAATTAAGGCCCGAATCCTCAAAATATTTACGCGTTTGTAAAATCTGCTCGTTCCCCTTGCTCCGTTCCTCACCGATTGACAGTAAACCAACTCGCGGTGAAGTTCGTCCGCTCATCAATGAGGCATACACCGAACCCATCAGTCCAAACTGAAAAATATGCGCCGGCTTACAATCAACATTGGCGCCGACATCCAAAACCAGTGTGGCATGCTCGGTCAGCGTCGGGAACAGGGTTGCAATTGCCGGTCGTGCCACTCCTTCAATCCGGCCCAGAGTCATCATTGATGAAGCCATCACCGCTCCGGTATTCCCGGCGGAAACAAAGGCCGCCGCCTGACCGGTTTTCTGCATATTCAATCCCACGGCAATTGACGAGGTTTTCATACGCATCGCCTCTTTTGGCGCATCAGTCATCGCTACCGCGTGAGCCGCATTTTCAACAGTAATATTTTCCGGCATTGATCTGTGTCTGTCAATAAACTCCTCTATCACTTCCCGTTTGCCGACCAGAATTACCTTTAGTCTTTCTTTTTGTTCCTCGGCGGCCAGCAAAGCCCCCTGCATGATAGAATCCGGGCTGACATCGGCGCCCATTACATCAAGGGCAACGGAAATAGCCTTTTTCTGTGCCTGCATAATGATTTTCAAAAAACCGGTTTACGACTCTTTGGGTTCGATTACGATGTCCCCTTTGTAAAAGCCGCAACTGGGGCAGATATGGTGCGGCAAACGGGGCTGGTGACATTGCGGACAATCGACCACGTTGGGGGCCGTTAATTTCCAGTGAGTTCTTCTTTTACGTCCCCGAGTGCGGGAGTGTCTTCTTTTCGGTAGTGCCATAATTCTTCTCTATAGTTCTTAATATGTTAATCTTGAAGATCTCGCAGACCTTCCCATCTTTCATCAATTTCCTTACCCTGACAATTGCAGCTTTCTTCATTAAGATTTATGCCACAACTGGGACATAATCCCAGACAATTCTCATTGCATAGCGGTTTCAACGGTAATGACAATTGTAATGCCTGACGAATCGAATCGGTCATTTCAACAATCGGCTCGCCGACCCTGCTGATATAATAAATATCGCCGCCAGAATCAGATGCCATCACCCCTGGAGAACCTTCCGGTTTGACTATAAAATTCAAATCGCCGGCCAGTTCTATATCAAACAGGCTTAAACAACGCGAACATTCAACTTCAGCCATTACCGACGCATAACCTTGACAATAATACTCCTCGTTTACCTTATGAATTGTCAGTTTCACATTTAACAGGTCGTGAAACGTAACTCCTTCCAATTCAAACTCTTCACTATCGGCTTCCACCTCTTCGGATAACTCCGCCGGGAAAGCCTCAAACTGGCGCAAATCAAAATTCATAAACTTAGACTTTACGCAATCGGCGCCCCAAAGTCAAGTCAAAAAAGATATAACAACCAGACCGGAGAAATGTTCCGGCTATATAAAAGGACTTATTCTTCTTTGGATTCGGCTACTCTGACCCTGTTCTTCGCGCGCTCCAAAGCTTTTTGGGCCCGACGTACTTCAACACTGCCGCCGGCATCGGTCAATCTTTTGCGCGCCCGTTTCAACGCTTTCTGTGCCCGTTCCAGATCAATATCCGAAGCAAATTCAACCGAATCGACTAACAGTGTAGCCTTGTTCGAAGATATTTCGAAAAATCCGTCCGAGACCGCCATGGCCAACTCCTGTCCCTCAGCATCTCGGATATTAACCCGACCCGGGATAATAGCGGTAATTAACGGCGCATGATCGGTCAATGTCCCCAGATAACCTTCACTGCCGGGGACAATTAGAGAGGCGACTTCACCCTCATAAAAAATTTTCTCCGGTGTAACTATCGACAGACTGAACATATTCAATACCGCCGTTATTTCATCTTTTCATAATTTTCGAAAACTTCATCGAGACCGCCAGCCATATAAAAAGCCTGTTCCGGAATTTCGTCTAATTCACCTTCCGCGATACGCTTAAAGCCTTTAATCGTATCCTCCAGCTTCACAAAACGACCGGATTTCCCGGTAAACGCCTCGGCCACAAAGAATGGCTGTGAAAGGAATTTTTGAATTCTTCTCGCCCGCCCAACCAGCAGTTTATCTTCTTCGGACAATTCATCAATACCTAAAATCGCAATAATATCCTGAAGGTCCTTGTACCTCTGGAGAATCTGCTGGACTCTGCGCGCAACATTATAATGTTCTTCTCCAACAACATGAGGATCAAGAATACGTGACGTTGAATCAAGAGGATCAACCGCCGGATAAATACCTAACTCGGCAATCTGACGCGAAAGCACTGATGTCGCATCAAGATGCGAAAAGGCTGTCGCCGGAGCCGGGTCAGTCAGGTCGTCAGCCGGTACATAAATCGCCTGCACTGACGTAATCGAACCGGCCGTGGTCGAAGTGATCCGCTCCTGAAGAGCACCCATCTCGGTTCCCAATGTCGGTTGATAACCCACCGCCGACGGCATACGACCGAGAAGCGCTGACACTTCCGAACCGGCCTGAGTGAAACGGAAAATATTATCAATAAAAACCAAGACGTCCTGATGTTCCTCATCACGGAAATATTCCGCCATCGTCAATCCGGATAAACCTACCCTGAGACGGGCTCCGGGAGGCTCGTTCATCTGACCAAAGACCATACAGGTCTTGGCGATAACACCCGATTCTTTCATTTCCAGCCAAAGATCGTTACCCTCACGGGTTCGTTCACCGACACCGCAGAAAACTGATTTGCCGCCATGCTCGGTGGCAATAGAACGAATCAGTTCCTGAATTAGAACCGTCTTGCCCACACCGGCGCCGCCGAACAGACCGACTTTGCCGCCTTTTGGATATGGTTCGAGCAGGTCAACGACCTTAATCCCTGTTTCCAAAATCTCGGTGGCCGTATCCTGTTCTTCCAGAGTGGGTGACGGTCGGTGAATCGGCATCCGTTTCATATCAGCAGGTAAATCATCTAGATCATCCACCGGTTGACCGAGCAGATTAAACACCCGGCCCAGGGTTTTTTCTCCCACAGGTACCGAAATCGGTTGACCAGTATCCACTGCTTCCATTCCACGTACCAAACCGTCGGTTGATGCCATCGCCACACAGCGGACGATATTGTCACCGATATGAATGGATACTTCGACCGTCAGGTCGATACTTCTTTCTTTATCTTCGATTTTGATGGCATTAAGAATTTGGGGCAGATTGTCTGAATCAAATTCACAGTCAACCGTCGGCCCGATCACCTGAACCACTTTACCGATATTTTCAGCCATTGGAACTCGCTCCATTTATAACGAATAACTTTTTTCTCAAATTAATCATTTAACGCCTCCGCGCCGCCGACAATATCCAGCAGATCTTTGGTAATCGCCGCCTGTCGGGCCTTATTATACTGCAACGTCAGACTGTCAATCATTTCACCGGCATTTTTTGTCGCGGCACCCATCGCTACCATTCTGGTGCCATGTTCGGAAGCAAATGAATCAGCCAAACCTGTGACCATTTTGGTGAGAGCGTAACGAGGCATCAAATTAGTAAAGATCGCCTCAGGATTCGGCTCGAAGATATAATCTAAATGACTTACTTTGCTGCCCTCGGTAGCCGGTCGTTCCACCGGCAAATATGGGCTTTCGGTAATTCGATATCTGACAGTCGAAATAAACTGAGTATATATAATTTTTATTTCATCGGTTTCGCCGCTCAGGAAACGATTTGTCAGAAATTCGACAATTTCCTTTGCTTTGTTATAATCAAGATTGCCCAGCCAGTCACCGTAAAAACCGACGATCGGCCAGTCTCTCTTTTTATAATAATCTTTGCCTTTTTTTCCGATCAATACCAATTCGGTATTTTCCGGACTTTTATCGACCAGCCAGCTTTCGGCTCGACGAATGAGATTGGAGTTAAATGAACCACACATACCCCGATCGGAAGT
>CAZJLX010000036.1:0-11646 GCA_964546545.1 uncultured Ignavibacteriaceae bacterium
CAATCAGGCGATAGCATATAATTTGTCCGGATATGTCGTCAACACCAATTCCGGAGTGTTGATTGAAATATCAGGGCCGGATGAGTCAATCGAAAGTTTTATCAATTCTGTCAAATCTGAAAAGCCAAAATTGTCAGTTATTGAAAGTCTCGCGACATCAGAGTCAAACAGGTCTTATTTTAACTCTTTCAATATATTGAACAGTGTCAAGTCAGTCGATGGGATTACATCTGTGCTCCCCGATATCGCCACCTGTCCCGATTGCATTGAAGATATCTTTACGCCTGCCAATCGACGGTATCTTTATCCCTTCACAAACTGCACCAACTGCGGCCCCCGATACAGTATTATTGAATCACTTCCTTATGATCGCCAAAACATTACCATGAAAATATTCAGTATGTGCGAAAAATGCCGGGCCGAATATGAGAATCATCGAGACCGGCGTTTCCATGCCCAGCCGATAGCCTGCCCGGACTGCGGGCCGCATATCGAATTATGGGATAATTCCGGGAAAATTATTAATTCTAAATTTGATGCCATTGAAAGATGCGCGGAATTCCTGCATCATGGCAGGATTGTGGCTCTGAAAGGTCTGGGTGGTTTTCAACTCCTGGCCAATGCACGAGACGACGACGCGGTCGAACTGCTTCGCATCAGAAAAAGGCGGGCAAAAAAGCCATTGGCAATAATGATCCATAGTGTTGATGATCTGGGCAAAATTTGTCATTCGACAAATGAAGAAATTTGCCTCCTACAGGCAGAAATTTCACCGATTGTCTTAATCGATAAGTCTGCGAACAATTCATATATCGCGCCGGGCGTTGCCCCCGATTGCTCCTGCTTTGGAGTTATGCTTCCTTATACCCCCCTCCATCACTTGCTAATGCATCAACTCGACTTTCCCATCGTTTGCACCAGCGGCAATATCTCGGATGAACCGATAGTAATTGATGAACGAGAGGCTATCGGTCAGCTCGGGAAAATCGCAGATTATTTTCTCGTTCACAATCGCCCCATTTTCCGGGCGGTCGACGATTCCGTGGTCCGAATCATCGCCGGGCAGTCATCGATCATCAGAAGTGCCCGAGGATACGTCCCGGTCGAAATCGATATTGGACAAAACAACCCCGGCCTTCTTGCTGTGGGGCCGCATTTAAAAAATACTATCGCTATTACTTCCGGAAATAAGTGCATCATCAGCCAGCATATTGGCGATCTGGGTTCGAGACAAACCCATGAATTTTTTATTAATACGATTAATGGCATGACGTCTCTGTATCGTACCGAAAACGGTAAGGTAATTTGTGATAAGCACCCCGAGTATCATTCGACCGTATATGCCCAAACACTGGATAAACCACTGGTAGAAGTCCAGCATCATTATGCTCATTTGATGTCCTGTATGCTTGAAAATCGCCTTGAGCCGCCGGTTTTGGGAATTATTTTTGACGGAGCCGGACTGGGCGACGATAATCTTATTTGGGGTGGGGAGTTTCTTGTTGCTCACGAGGATGGCTATGAGCGAGCAGGACATTTACGGTCTTACCGATTACCCGGAGGCGATATGGCCGCGCTGGAACCGCGTCGGGTGGCAATTTCAATGCTTTACGATTTGTATGGCGAAAAAGCCTTTTCATTAACCGAATGCCATTCTATCAGGGCTTTTGATAAAAATGAACTCGTAATGGTTGGCAATATGCTAAAACGGAATTTCAATTGTCCGGTAACTTCCAGCATGGGGCGGCTGTTTGATGCCGTTTCTTCGTTGCTCGGTCTGTGCCAGAAATCGGATTATGAAGCCGAAGCGGCGGTAGTTCTCGAATCGAAAACAGCGGGAATTTCGTTTGACGATTTTTATAAATTTGAAATTGAAACGAGCAAAATACCATATACTATTGATTGGCGCCCGGTTATTGAAAATATTTTGTTTGATATGCAAAACAGGATGGCTATAAAAACGATTGCGGCTAAGTTTCACAATGCGGTTGTGGAAATGACCTTGTCTATGGCAAAATTATCCGGATTAAATCAGGTTGCTTTGACGGGCGGCTGTTTTCAGAATAAATATCTGGCCGAGAAGACTATCTGCCGTCTGCGGCAGGAAAATTTTGTGCCATACTGGCATAATAGGATACCGGCCAACGATGGGGGAATCAGCGCCGGCCAGATCGCGGCTGGACTAATTAGAATGAAAGGGAAATAATATGTGTCTGGCAGTACCGGGCAAAATAATATCTATCGAAAATGATGATGACCTGTTGCGAACCGGAAGAGTCGATTTTGGCGGCATTATCAAACAGATAAACCTGGCATTCGTCCCGGAGGCGAAACGCGACAATTATATTCTGGTGCATGCCGGGTTCGCTATCGGCATGATAGACGAAGAAAATGCCCGGCAAACTCTGTCGGATCTGGAGAGGTTATTCGGAGACAATAACTAAAAATGAAATATTTAAGTGAATATAGGGTTTCGGAATATATTGAAAAATATATTAATAAAATCAAGCAGATTGCGCGCAGAAATTGGAACATAATGGAGGTGTGCGGCGGGCAGACTCATGCCATCTTTCGCTTTGGAATCGACCGGCTTCTGACTGAAAATATCAGTCTTTTGCACGGCCCCGGATGCCCGGTATGCGTGACGGCAACCGATTTAATAGATAAGGCCATTACTCTATCTCAAAGATCGAATGTTATTTTCTGCACATTTGGAGACATGATGCGGGTTCCGGGCAGTCAGAGCGCTTTGAATCAGGCCAAATCCACCGGGGCCGACATCCGAATAGTCTATTCGCCTCTTGACGCGATTGACATAGCCAAAAAAAATCCCGACAGAGAAGTAGTCTTTTTCTCCATCGGCTTTGAAACGACTGCACCTCTGATAGCTTCTGCGATATTGTACGCACATAAACGGGATTTGAAAAATTTCTATATTCTCAATGGATTGGTGCGAATACCTCCGGCCATTGAATTGCTTCTGAAAAACCCCGATAGTAAGATAGATGCGCTTCTTGCACCCGGCCACGTCTGTACTGTCAGCGGCTGCGGTGAGTATGAACTCATTTCTAAAAAATATGATGTTCCCATTGTTATCACCGGATTCGAACCACTCGATTTAACTCAGGGAATTTATATGGCGGTCGAACAACTCGAACGGGGCGAGATTGGCACCCTTAATCAGTATTCGCGGGCCGTATCCCGAGAGGGCAATGTAAACGCCCGGGGAATTATCAACAAAGTATTTGATATTTCCGATCGTCGGTGGCGGGGTCTGGGTATCATCAGGGACAGCGGTTATGTTTTAAAGAAGGCGTACAAAAAATATGATGCCGAAGTACGGTACGACATTTCGCCCATGATTTCCTCCGATGAAAGCGAGTGCATCGTTTCCGACATTTTGCAGGGATTCGCAAAGCCGAATCAATGCCGCCAATTCGATAAAAATTGCACGCCTGAGCATCCGCTGGGACCGATGATGGTGTCAGCTGAAGGTGTGTGCGCCGCTTATTATAAACACGGGGACAAGTATGTCGCGGGATAAAAATATCACTATGGCTCATGGCAGCGGCGGAAGGATGATGCATCAATTAATTGAGGATATTTTTATCAATATTTTCGATTCCGGCGAACTGAAAAAAGGACACGACGGAGCCTTCTTCAATGGACGCGATTCTCGCTATGCCTTCACCACCGATTCGTTTGTGGTCAAACCGCTCTTTTTCCCCGGCGGCAATATCGGCTCTCTATCGGTTATTGGAACCGTCAATGACCTGGCCATGTGCGGCGCCAGGCCTCTTTATCTAAGCGTCGGCCTTATTATCGAGGATGGTTTTTCCATCGCGACGCTGACCGAAATCATTCAGTCAATGAAAACGGCCGCCGACCATACCGGAATACGGATTGTAACCGGTGATACGAAAGTCGTCGAACATGGGAAATGTGACGGAATTTATATAAATACCTCCGGTGTCGGAATCATAAATCATCAATTGGATATAACTCCAGAGTCAATCAGGCCGGGCGATCTCATCTTGATAAATCGCGATATTGGTTGCCATGGTATTGCGGTTCTTTCGGTCCGGGAGGGAATGCAGTTTGAGTCGGCCATCAAAAGCGATTGCGCCAGTCTGGCCAAGACTGTCATGACCCTGATAGACGATAAAATCAATATCAGGTGCCTCCGCGATTTGACCCGGGGGGGACTGGCCTCCGGACTGAATGAACTGTCCGGTTCAGTCAATCTGCATTTCTCTATTGACGAAAAAAGCCTGTCAGTATCACCGGCAGTCACCGGCGCCTGCGAACTCCTGGGACTTGATCCATTGCAGGTTGCCAACGAAGGGACATTTATTCTATTTGCCCCGGCTTCCGATGCAAAAAAAGCATTGAATATACTGAAGAATAGACTGAACTGGAACGATGCCGCTGTTATTGGCCGGGTCGAGGATGATAAAAACAATCTGGTTACGATAAAAACTACTCAGGGAACCGAACGAATTATAATGATGCCCGCCGGTGAGCAATTGCCCAGGATATGTTGACTGATCAGCGAGCGAATTTAGATTTTGGCCTGTGTCAAATTTATACCAAATTGAATTCAAAACAGGTAAAACCAAACCAAACAAAATAAAAAACGGAATTTATTGGGAATCAAAGGGGTATAGCGTAATTTGATGCTTCTCTATATGTTACGAAAAGCCCACTTTTCGATTCCCCGTCTCCGTTTTATTGTTTCAAAACTAGTTCGACGAAGTTGAAGCTGCGTTTTTCCACTCTGGCCCGGAATTACACAAAATAAAAAAGTGATAGATGGGATTGAAATGTGATTCCGGATAATGCAGTGAATATTTTATAATAGTGGAACAACAATCTATAAGAAAGGAGCAGGATGAGCCTTCCAAGAGCATTGCAAATCGAAGAAATGGATTCTATGCATATCGCCCGCATCATTGTTGAGTGTGAGAATCCTGAGATCACAGCTTTTAAAGCTTTAGTTGACTGGGCCAAGAAAAACGAGCCCGAGCCTTTGGATAGCGTGCGGTTTTTCGGATTAAATGATCCATGTCCCGTGCCGGGCCAGACTGTCTATAAGTACGAAGCCTGGATGACCGTCAGCGATAAAGTCTGTGGGGAAGGTGATGTCAGCATAATAGTACATCCACGTCGGAGATATGCCGTAATGCTTGCTCCGCTTCGAGAGATTGGCGGAGCCTGGGCTCGTTTGGGCGAAGCGGTAAGGGCCAGCAATTACAAATTTGATTCCGGACCGGCCCTTGAAGAAGCACTGACGAATCCAATTAGCACTCCGTTCAATAAGGCTGAGATGAGGTTGTATTTACCGATAAGGAGAGCCTGATACGCCAGATGTAAGTTCGCTATTCTTGAAAGTATCATGGATTTCCGGCGTCAAAAAGGGAGGCCGGCCTTTAGCCGGTCTCCTTTGAATTCAGTCCGTTGACGCCGGTTTCGTTTCGTGGCTATCAGTACGACTTACGATAACTGTCTCGATTGCCGTTTTCGGTTCGTGGTTTCGCTTCGCTTACCTTCACCGTGCGACCATCCAGCTCCTGGCCATTAAGACCGCTGATGGCTTTATCTGCCTCGTCTTTGGTCGACATCTCAACAAATGCAAAGCCTCTCGGTTCTCCGCTATGTTTGTCCGTAATAAGACTGACAGACGAAACTTCGCCATAATTTTCGAAGGTCTGGCGTAATTGATTTTCTGTCGTATCGAACGACAGATTTCCTACGTAGATATTCATTCTACACTCCGTATTTGTTTATCCTGAAGTGGACTGCATTTCAATGAAATCAAGTACTTTAAGATAAATAATATATTGCGCATAATTGCGCGCTCAATTCGAGATTTAGCTCTAGCGGAGAGTTGTAGATTAAGACAAGACTACGATAAAGGCCGAACTCAAATTAATTCCAACAATCCAGTATACGCGACTATTCAATAAAAGCCTATAAATATTTATGCAAAACGTAATATACTTATAATCACCTCCTACTGAAATAAAGAAAAATGGGAATATTTTGGACCATAATATGACGTAAATCATTGTTCCTCAACGTAAATTGAGGCCTGACTTCTTGATGCTTTACAATGTTCGTCAGATAAACACAATTCCGGCAATATCAATACCGAGCGGGGTTTTACAGCTTTGGATTTGCAGACAGGCAAAATACTATTTAAAAAGTCCGGTATGATAACATTTTAGAAAAAATATCAGGAAAAGCCTCCAATAGATAATATTTAAAAATTTTATATTTTTTGCCGATAATATGTTAGTTGACATTAGCTTAAACAGGCCGAATTGTGAAAATATAATTTTCAGGGGAGATAAATAAAATGGGGTCTATGACAACCGAAAAATCTACCAGCCTTGCGTCAGATGTACGGACAGGTGTTTCGATATACAAAGATCATCGGGAGGCTGTGAAAGAACTTGCAGGACAGATATTCCAGCCGGATGCAGCGCTGGTTGTAGTTTTTGTTTCTTCTCATTACAATCTCGATGAACTGGGACCTCTTCTCAAGAATGCTTTTCGGGATTGCCCGGTTATCGGCTGTACTACGGCAGGTGAAATTACCCCAAACGGATACAGCGACAATTCAATTACCGGTTTCAGTCTTTCCGCCAAACATACTCAGGTTAAGACATATGCTGTCGATTCCCTGGAAAATGTAAATTCTCTTTCGGTTCGGGCTATGAGTGAGGATGCCCAAAAACAGATTGAATCGTTTCGGAAGAATAACATCGGGGCTGATGAATTCGCTTTGTTTTTGGTTGACGGTATGTCAGGCGCTGAGGAAAAAACAGTGGCCCTGGTCCATCAGGCGCTTAAGGATGTTCCTCTTGTGGGCGGTTCGGCCGGAGATAATCTCAAATTTGAGAAATCCTGGGTATTATTTGATGGAGAATTCCGATCCAATTCTGCAGTGATAGCTCTGGTCAGTACTGTCTTGCCGTTTGAGATATTCAAAACTCAGCACTTTTTACCGACCGAAACCAAAATGGTCATTACCCAAGCCGACCAAAGTACGCGGACGGTTTATGAAATCAACGGTTTGCCTGCCGCCGAAGAATACGCTCGTCTGATCGGTTTGAAGCCTGATGAGCTGGTGCCCGAAGTTTTCTCACGATACCCGATCATGCTGGAAATCGGCGGTGAGTACTATGTGCGTTCACTTCAGAAAAAGAATGCCGACGGCAGCCTGACTTTTTACTGTGCCATTGATAACGGTCTGGTACTGACTATTGCCCGAGGTGTTAATCTTGTTGAAAATCTAAAACAGACGCTGCAAGATCTGTCCACACGGCTGCCCAACTCACAGCTCCTGATCACTTGCGAATGCATCCTTCGCCGATTGGAGGTTCAGAAGGACAACAAAACCCAGCAGCAGGTTGACGAATTACTGAAGACACACAATACCATCGGATTTCACTCCTATGGCGAACAATACAACGCTATTCATGTGAATCAAACTTTTACAGGCGTATTGATCGGGAAAAATAATGACCGATAAGACGGCACTTCAGCAGATAAAGGAATTGGAGTCCGAAATCCGGCGCCTGAACAAAGTGAATTCGGTTCTTATGAATCGAGTCGAGAGGAGTATGCAACCAAGTGGAAATTCATATTCGCTCTTCGAGTCGAATATCTTGCTGCAAAAAACGATTGACGAACGCACCAGCGAACTTAAGGCAGAAATCAAAGAGCGAGAACGAGCTGACCGGCAATTACGCGAATCCAGCCAGAAGCTATTTCTTCACATCCAACAGACACCGTTGGGCGTAATCGAATGGGACGTTGATTTCCGTGTTGTCGAATGGAATAAGGCGGCCGAAAAGATGTTTGGTTTCACCCATAAGGAGGCTGTCGGGCAGCAGGCAACCGATTTAATTATTCCGGAAGATATCAAAGAACAATTACAAAATGAATTTGATAAACTGCTGACCAGTCGCGGCGGTAGTAAAAACATAAATAGAAACATCCATAAGAATGGAAGCGAACTGATCTGCGATTGGTACAATACGCCTCTGGTAAATGACGAAGGTATTGTCGTGGGCGTCGCCTCTTTGGTGCAGGATATCACCGAGCGGATAAATAACGATTGCGAAAAGAAAGAACGCCTGGAACGGGTTCAAAGACAGAGAGTCGCCATCGGCCGTATGACCACCGATGAGATTATAACCAGCGGCGATTTTGAGCAAGCGACAAAGATGATTCTGGAAATCGTGACCGAGGCGATTGCTGTCGAACGCGTGAGTCTGTGGATGTTTAAAAACGATTTCTCGGAATTGGAATGCTTCGATCTCTATGATTCCTCAAAGCGAAATCATTCCGGCGGCACACTATTAAAAAGATTGGATTTTCCCAAATATTTCGAAGCGATAGTCAGTGACAGAGTGATTTCCTGTGATGATGCCAGAACCGATGTCCGAAGTCGTGAGTTCACCGAAAGTTATCTGGTTCCAAATGGAATAACATCAATACTCGATATCGCCTTTCATGTTTCCGGTAATCTTGTCGGCGTCGTATGCAATGAACATACCGGAGAAAAACGAATATGGCGAAGTGACGAAATTGCCTTTGCCGATGAGATCTCCAGCCTGTTGTCACAGGTTTACCTGAGTACGGAACGCAAACGCTCGGAAGAGCAAAAGCGAGACCTCCAGGAGCGATTGGAACGTGCGGAACGTATGGAATCGCTGGGTATTCTTGCCGGGGGCGTGGCTCATGATATCAATAACATTCTGGGGCCGATCGTCGGTTATACGGATTTGATTCTTGGGCAGGTACAAGACAATGACAAAATGGCTGAGAGAATAAGAAAAATTGGCAGATCTGCTCAGGATGCGGCGGATGTTATTCAGGATCTGCTTACTCTGGCGCGCCGAGGACGCTATGAAATGGAACCAACGGATCTCAATCAGGTTGTCAGAGACTTCATTGAGACACCGGTCTTTATGAATCTGACGAACCAGAGACCCGGTATCGAGGTAGCCGTCAACCTGAATGACACAACTTGTATGCTGATGGGCTCAGCATCACATCTATCCAAAGTAGTAATGAATCTGATTATTAACGCCTTTGATTCCATAAAAGATGAAGGTAAGGTAGTTATCAGTACTTCTTGTCAGTTCTTTGAAAAATTATCGAATGGTTTTGAACTTGAAAAATTATCGGGCAATTACGTGTTTCTCAGTGTTAAAGATACAGGTAAAGGCATAGAGCCTGAATTTATCGACAAGATATTCGAACCGTATTTCTCCAAGAAAAAAATGGGCCATTCCAGCGGCAGCGGACTTGGTCTTTCGGTAGTATATGGTGTGGTAAAAGATCATCAGGGATTCTACGAAATTATAAGTTCTCCCGAAGAGGGAACAGATTTTGGAATATTGTTTCCGGCAATTGGCTCAACTGAAAGTGAAAAAAAATCTGTAAGTGGGGACATTGAAGGAACCGAATCAATCCTTATTGTTGATGACAATGAGGGTCAGCGTGATGTTACCGTTGAGCTTGTTAACAGCATGGGATACAACGTCGTAGCCGTTGCCAGCGGTGAAGAGGCTGTTGAGTATCTGAAAAAGAATAAAATTGACCTGATCCTAATTGATATGATCATGGATCCCGGAATGGATGGTCTTGATACTTATCGCGAAATCATCAAATTGCACCCGGGCCAAAAAGCCATCATAGCCAGTGGTTTTTCCGCCACCTCAAGGGTCGAAAAAATGCAGAGACTGGGCGCCGGCGAATATCTTAAGAAACCGTATTCGATGAAGATCCTTGGGCGTTCGATTCGTGAAGAGCTGAATAAAGTAAATAAACCTGTCGGAGTGCAAGACGATTAAACTCCTTGAAGCTGTTCTTTTTTTGTGTATTTGGACAACCTGAATATCTTATGCTGGAAGCTGAGATACAGGCTGATGAATAACGCAGGCTTAAAAGAGATCGAAACGAAAACTGCTCCGCAAACCTTATTGCCTTAACCCAAGCATTAATCCCAATAATTATTAACGCACGTGGTACGATTCAGTCACGGTGATTGGAGCGCTGCCACACATTTTATTGAAAATCTTAGATAGTCAATGGTTGGCTATAGCCTCAATTATTGTTGACAGAATACGTTAATTATAAATATTATTATATGCATTGTTCTATAACTGAGTATGAAAATAGGAGAATTAGTTATGGATCTTGATCCTGTTCTGTTGGCAAGATTACAATTCGCGTTGACAATATGTTTTCATTTTCTCTTCCCTCCTCTCTCGATAGGCCTGGCCTGGCTGCTGGTTTTGGTCGAGGGACTCGGCTGGAAAAAAAGAGATGAAGCATATCGGCAGGCCGGCAGGTTTTTTGGCAAGTTGC
Organism: uncultured Ignavibacteriaceae bacterium; assembly: GCA_964546545.1. Taxonomy (GTDB): domain Bacteria; phylum Zixibacteria; class MSB-5A5; order GN15; family PGXB01; genus CAZJLX01. Next base: position 10,387 of record CAZJLX010000036.1, read on the forward strand.
TGGGCTTGACTTTCGCAGTCGGGGTTGCAACGGGGATTGTCATGGAATTCCAATTCGGCACCAATTGGGCCGAATACTCAAAAGTAGTGGGCGATATCTTTGGCGCTCCATTAGCTGCCGAAGGTATTTTTGCCTTCTTCCTGGAATCGGCTTTTCTGGGATTGTATCTACTGGGCCGCAACCGAGTTTCAAAAGCTGTGCATTGGTTTTCGATTTTGATGGTTGCTGTCGGCTCAACCATTTCAGCCTTCTGGATTCTGGTCGCGAATTCATGGCAGCAAACTCCGGCCGGATTTATTTTTAGGAACGGCCGCGCCGAACTGACCAGTTTCTACGACGCCGTTTTTAATCCGTCCACCATGATAAGATTTTTCCATACCGTTGATGCCGCGATCATATCCGGTGCGTTCCTGATGGCGGGAGTCTCGGCTTACCTGTTGCTGAAGGGGCGTGATATAGAATCGGCCGGAAAAACATTAAAAATCTCAATCATAGTTGGTCTGGTGGCCTCTGTTTTGGCCTTGTTTCCCACCGGGCACGAACACGCCAAACAGGTGGCTTATACTCAGCCGGAAAAATTTGCGACTATTGAAGGATTGTACAAGAGTCAGACCGCGGCGCCGTTGGTTCTTTTCGGCATTGTAATATCTGAACCGGAGAAAAAGCTGGTGGCTGAAATTAAAATACCGGGTTTGTTAAGCTGGATGGTTTTTGGCGATATTGATGCTTATGTGTATGGTTTGGATGCATTCCCGGAAGATGAGACTCCACCCCTCTGGCTGCCGTTTGTATCTTTTCACAACATGGTCATGCTGGGTATGTTCTTTATTCTGGCGATGGCCATTGGTGTACTGTTGATATATCGGAAAATAATAGGCCAATCCCGGTGGTACATGAAATTGCTGATATATTCAAGTCCTCTTCCGCTGATTGCCTGTCAATTCGGCTGGATAGCGGCGGAGGTCGGCCGTCAACCCTGGGCCGTGTATAAAATCCTCAGAACGGTTGATGCTGTCTCCATCACGGTAACGGCCGGAGAGATTCTGTTCTCCATCATACTGTTCGGAATGATTTATATTCTGCTCGGCATATTATATCTCTTTCTTGTGTTTCGAGAGGTAAAACATGGTATTGCACCTGACGGTAAGGAGGTGTTGACATGATTGACCTGAATACTACCTGGTATCTTCTGTTTGGGGTCCTGATAGCCGGTTATGCCATACTGGATGGTTTTGATCTCGGTGTCGGAGTGCTGCACCT
>CAZJLX010000037.1:0-11367 GCA_964546545.1 uncultured Ignavibacteriaceae bacterium
CGCCGGACAGTGACATTCTGGCGATAATGGACAAAATTGGTCTTCTTAAAACCGAATTGCAGAAAATGCGGTACACTCATCGACAGGAAATTGAATCGATTCTGACCGCCGAGCAGCTTGACAAACTGGAACAGCTTCGTCAGGAGAGGCATCAGAGACGATTCGACGGTAAAGGTCGCGGTTCAGGAATGGGTCGCGGGCAAGGCATGGGCGGTGGACAGGGAATGTCGCCCTCGCCCGGATTTGGTCAGGGTACGCCCGGTTGCCCCAACCGTTAAAATTTCTTTCCCGACCTTCCTTGTATTCCACGGCGGGCGCAATGCCCGCCGTATTTTTATGTACAGAATTAAAATTATCTCAAGGCATCGTACATTTTATTGGCGTAGCGGTCGGTCATACCGGCGATAAAATCGGCAATGATTATTTCGGTCGGTTCGTTATCAAGACGCAATTTGAATTTACCGTGCAGTTGATAAGGATCGTCTTTATATGCTTTAAACAGCGTTTCAATGATAGTCCGGGCCTGATTCGACATGGCTTCAAGATGCGGGTGATGATACATCTTTTCGGTCAAAAACGTTTTTAACTCCGCTATTTTCGCCGACATCTTTTCCGAAAAGGTGACCAGTTTAATTTGCGAGGAACGGACATCCCGTAAAGTGTGAATATTGTTATCCTTCAGATTGATAAAAGTCTGATTGACCAGATCGCTGACCTGGCGGTCGACCAAAAACCTGACAATCGAGTAACGCCTCTGTTTTTTATCAAGCGTTTTGTATTTTAATTCAGAATCGATTCGTGCCTCACGCCAAAGGGTCGTATCCTCCAAATCATTCCAATCAAGAATACCGGATGAAAGACCGTCATCGACATCATGACTGTTATAGGCAACGGCATCGGCCAGATCGACCAGAGAGGCTTCGAGTGTCGGCTTTTCCTCGGGCGGAAAGATATCGGGCGAGATCGGCTCATGATGCGATTCATGTTTAACGATACCCTCGCGCACTTCATAGGTCAGGTTGAGACCGTTATGTTCCGGGTAGCGCCGTTCGAGATAATCGACAATTCTAAGTGTCTGCTCATTATGATTAAAACCGCCATAATTTATCATCAATTTATTGAGCACCTCCTCGCCGGCATGACCGAACGGCGTATGACCGAGATCATGCACCAGCGCGATGGCTTCGGCCAGATCTTCGTTTAAACCGAGGGCGCGGGCGATAGTGCGGCTGATTTGCGCCACCTCCATAGAATGAGTCAGGCGGGTTCGGTAATGATCACCCTCATAATTGACAAAAACCTGCGTTTTGTATTCCATCCGGCGAAAGGCGGCCGAATGTACAACGCGGTCACGATCGCGCTGAAAGGCAGTTCGTATCGGATGTTCCGGCTGCGGATATAAACGCCCGCGACTGAGCGACGAGAAACAGGCATAGTCGGCCAGAGTCTTTTTTTCGTACGACTCGACTCTTTGGCGCGGCGTTAACATTATTTTCCCGAATTTCCGGTGAGATAACCAAGGCTGATGTTATGACTGAAACCGAGAACCGGATGAAACGATGTGGCGTATGTCAGGGTGATACCGGAATAAAATATTTCAACGCCTCCACCATATCTCAGAGGAGCGGTCCCGATACCCCAGAAAACGGCATTTTTATCATACAGGCCGATATGCTGTCCCAGCGCGAACTGCGGTTTTTCGTATTGTTCAAAAGTGACCCGAGCAGTAATGGAATATTTTCCGCGACCCTCGATCTCGGCGAATAAATTATAAATTCTGTTTTCCGCGACAGCGTCCTCGTACAGTCTGGTCCGGTTGAGATTGTCAATTACTAGAGCCAGATGATAATTATTATAATTAATGCCGCCAGCCAAACCGATTGCGGTTGAATTTAATGTTACCGCCCGATAATCGGCGCCGACATCGACCCGCTTGCCGCTTAGCAGCAGACCGGCCGAATAAATTTTATAATTATAGGTCAGGGTTGATCTGATTTTTTGTTCGACATAATAATTGCTTTTACCGAACTGCGCCAGACCGAGAGTAAGGGTGAAATCGGAATAGCGGTATCCACCAGCGAGATAAAACTGATCGGTTTCGGGCAGTTCGAATTTGCGTTGTATCCCGGCCTCAAGAAGAAAGTGATTCTGATTTATCTGTCCCGAAGGACAGCTTAGTAAATCGGTTGCGGTTGGTGCGGAGAAAAGAATCATCCCTGCCATACCGGTTTGTCGACCGGTTTCGAAATCATAAGCGGCTATTGATCCGGAAATAAGAAGCAGAATGAATATATAGTAAAGATTTTTCATGGTGCAATCACAATCGTTCGTTTATAGCTGTCGATGCCCGAAACTTCGATATACAGGATATACATCCCAACCGGCAGCGGCCGCCCCGCCTCACTGTCACCTGCCCAGGTTATAAGTCCGTCATAGGGCGGTAGATTATCGGCCAGCGTTTTTACGACGCGACCCTCCAGATCATATATTTTTACAATGACATTTTCGCCCGGCGGCAATTCGAAGCTGATTTCCATCTCACCGTCAAGCCGCGGGGAAAAGGGATCGGGTGTGACCGCCAGTTTTATCCGGTCGGCCGAGGGTTGAAGATAAACCTCGTTGTTTTGTCCCGGCGAGCCGCCGTAGGCTACCGAACGTCCCCAACTTTCAGTTTTACCGGAATCCTCACTTCGGCTCCAGCTATGGTTATCGCCGAAAATATAGCTGTAATAAAACCGGTCGGCAATAAACCCGAAATTATCTTTTAAGCGGACCGAATCCGATTTGTTATTCAGACTGGGCCAGGAGGACATTCTTAAAATATTTATATTATCGGAACCATAATAGTCCACAAATTCGACACTATCTTTACATAAGACAATATAATCTCCCGAATTAAGAGTATAATCCGAGTCGGTTATCGGATAAAAGGCGATACTGTCGCCCAAAAACCAATTATTAAGATTAACTCCGTTTTCGGAACGGTTTTTTAGTTCGACCCATTCGGCATCGATTTCATTCCGTGGGTCGGGGAGAAATTCATTTAAAATAATCGGCGGGTACTCGACACCGAAAGCGGAGACATGTTGCATGTTATTAAAAGGCTGATCATCATCAGGCAATTGAATCAGGATATCAGGATAGACGCCGTCCAGTTCCAGATAAATAACAGCCCTGACCGTATCGCCCGGAAAGGTGAGGGGAATATCGATCGTGGCGATTAAATCTTCAGGCTGCACGAGACTGTCGTGATCCAAATCATAATATAAAGATAGTATGTTTTCTTCAATGACATTTAATCCAAAATTAACTACGAGGATGTCGAATCCAGAACGCCCATATTCATCCGGCCAGACCGCTATCGAAGCGAGACCGAGATCATAATCGCGCGGTTTGACCGAATTGACGCGCCCGGGCGTACTTCCGGTCGGATCAATTGAATTTTTAACCTGCAGACTGTCAAAATACAGCCTTTCCCACGAGACCCCGTCGGCTCCGGCGCTGCTCCAATTAAACTGCGATTCAATATTATAGGGCGGCAGATTAAAAATAAGATTTATATTGCCGGAATCATTCTTCAAACCGATACCCGATAATTGTCCGACCGGATACGATTCGAGAATTGGATCATCACCCCAATGGCCGTTACCGTTACCCCAGGTCGCTTCGTAATTGACCGTGTCTCGTGCCAGGATAAAATATTGATGGGCGTCGATAATATAAAAATCAGGATTGATCCGGACGCCGTCAATTTCAAAAATATAAAAGGCGAGACTTTTTCCAGTTGATGTATTGTTGTAAATTTCGATCCACTCCAGTGATGTACTGCCGCCCGGTTCGTTGGACATAACCTCATTGATGACCAAATCACCGTACGACGGGACGGCTAACAACAATAAAAACACGCAGAGAGTTATATTCAATAACGTTTGTCTCACCAGACCAGTTTCGCTTCCAGCATAAAGGTTGATTCCTCACGATTCGAGTAATTTCGATTATAACGATATGAATATTTGGCCGATATTTCAAGTTTGTCAACCGGAATAAACGATTCTCTGATAAAACCGTAAAAATAATCCAGTTGTTTCGTCTCCGGATTGATCTTATTCATATTAAACCAGAATTCGAAATTGCCCGGACCAATGTTTTTTAACCGCAGGCGGGAGAAGAGCGAAAAATATTTTTGTTCATTTTGATTTATATCATAACCGAAATAGCTGCGGAGATTGATTTTGTCCGTTTTAAGGCGATAGACCGTGCGAAGTTCAATTTTTTCAGAAAATTCGCCCGGTTCCTGTTGAAAAGAATAGTCATAATCGATTCCAATTGTGGAAGTATTGGTTAATGGTGATTCGATTCCCAGAAGTGTCTGCATGATCTGATTGTTCTGATCGCTTCCCCAGGCGGAGACAGATACATCGACACTGATATTTTTTTCGAAAAGCAGTCGGCTTTTCAGCAGAAAGCCGGTCTGGTTACGGCGTCGATCACTGAATGAAAATCCGCTCTCATCAATCTCGACTGTTTGATACAGATTTCCGGCCCGACCACCGCCCATCAGATTGATATAATCTCTATCATAAAACCAGGCGGAGAATTTAAAATTTATCAGTTGGGTGCGGTATATGGTTTCGGCCAGTACGGCCGGATGATATTTTGCGGCTCCTTTGGCCAGTGACATTTCAATTGAAGAGCTAAAACGCTCTTTTGAATACTGAACAAAACTTCCCAGTTGATAATGATTATAGCTTGAATCGGTCCCTCTTTTTTTAATTACTCCGCCCAATAAGGTTCCTTCCAGGCGAAACTCAGACCATTGCCGCGAAAAATTGGCGGCTCCGATACCAACCTCGAATTCTAAATTGCGATCATAATGAACCATCAATCTGAGAGCTTCTTTTCTTCGTCCGCCCTCGACATAAATCCCGTTATAACCGCCGTACTCGGGAGCAATGAATAACTGATTGGCCGACATCTCCGATTTGCTCAATAAACTGCCGCGATAGCCGACTGTCAGGCCGAGTCCGAAGCGAGCCGTATAATTGCCGATAATAATTTTTCTGATACGCTTTCTTTCGTTGCTATAATAAAGCGAACGTTTACTCCAGGATGGATTACCCTCATAGTCCTGACGATACCGTAATTCTGTCGTCCAATCCCGGTTAAGTTTTGATTTTATCTGTAGACTGTTTTTGAAATCGCCATTTTCTTCGAGCTTGCGGTATGTTGAATTTTTGATATATCCGATCGATTTAAAGCGTTTGTCTTTTTGGGGGGCCCAATATGTTTCGGCCTGTTCGTTCTCACGGTCTGAATAGTCTTTTTTTATTGACTTTAAAAAGAAATTCAGATTTGGAATTTCTTCGAGCAGGTAAATTTCACTGCTGTCTATCCCGCCCTCGAATATTTCACGTAAATTCAGATAAGTCGGATAATCGATATCTCCGGCAAGATACGCTTCATACAGTTCATCTTCATAAGGGTAAATTTCGGGAGTGATATCCCCGGCGCTGATGTCCGAAGCCAGAACAGCCAAAATCAGCAGGACCGATATCAGATACTTTGACTTCAAGAGATATTGTACTCTTTTAACTTACGATAAAGCGTTCGCTCGCCGATACCCAGTGTTCGGGCCGCCTCTTTTCGATTGTTTCCCGATCGTTTTAAAGCGGAGGCTATCAATTCCTTTTCCATCTCCCGGAGTGAACTGTCGGGTCGGATTTCGTGAACCGGCTCTTTCTCATTGTCCGGTTCATAATCATGCTGCCGGGGGAGATTCTCCAGAATCAGATTACGCAGCATCTTGACTTCGTTTCCCAGCGACAGAAGAGCATGATAAATCAATTCATGTCCGGCCTCTTCGGTCGTGTGACCGGTGACGACCGGAAGATGTCTATAACTGATACCCTGCTCGGCAATAAAGCTCTCGACCTCTTCATGACTTATAATACTATTCGGACGGAGTGCGGCCATCCGGGAAACAAAATTCCTCAACTGTCGAACATTTCCGGGCCAGTCATATTTTTGAAGCAGCTCCAGAGCCGATTCGGAATAACCTTTGATATTTTCTTTGTCCGCGAAATAGAACAATAAGGGGAGGATATCCATCTTTCGTTCATATAAAGAAGGGAGATTTATTTTAACGACGCCAAGGCGGAAATAAAGATCCTCGCGAAAAATACCGTCGCGTATCGCTTCGGTTAGATCCCGATTGGTGGCGGCGATTACCCGGGCATCGGTACGGACCGGCCGGTCGCCTCCGACCGGATAGAAATATCCGTCCTCGAGAACGCGGAGCAGTTTTACCTGCATATCCGGTTTGGTTTCGCCGATTTCATCGAGAAAAATCGTCCCGCTGTTCGCCTGGACAAAAAGCCCGTCACGCTTCCCGACCGAACCGGTAAAGGCACCTTTTTCGTGGCCGAACAGTTCCGACTCCAGAATCCCCTCGGCCAGCGCACCGCAATTGACCGCCACAAAAGAGCCGTCGGATCGCTGCGAATTATTGTGAATCGCCTTCGCCACCAATTCCTTACCGCTGCCGGACGGTCCGATAATCAACACCGAAACGGAGGTCGGTGCGATACGGTCGATTGTTTCGGCGATAATTTTTAGTTTATCCGACCGACCGATTATTTCATATTTTTTAAGCAGCGCCTTCCGGTGCAGAATCTGTTTTATTTTTTTGGCTATCTGTTTCGGTTCATTATAAATATTGATCCAGCCGTCATAAATGTCGGAATCTTCCGTTTCGTTTTCATGATAGACAATTTTCCAGATATCACTTTCCGGCGAACGGGATCGAAGACGCCTGATTACCCCAAAATTGAGAGCCGGGAAATCTTCGGCAATTAATATCAGATCAACTTTGCGTTCTTCGAGAATGGTAAACAGATGAGAAAGCTGTTCCACATACTCGCCGAGAGATTTAAAGGCTCGGTTTAAAAGACTGCTGTCTTTCGATAATGTCGGATCGGTCAATATCAGAACATTGTTAATCATCGTCTTACCCGTCTTTTTTTGACAGCCGGGCTGATTTGCCCAATGATTCAATCAGATTAAGATTTATCTGGCTTCTGATTGTGTCCACATCAAGAATACCGACCCGGACCGGATCACCCATCTTGAATATTTGACCGGAACGTTTGCCGACCAGTTGAAAATGGCGCTCATCGAAGTGGTAGTAATCGTCATCGAGAGTCGACAGGCGCACCATGCCTTCAACACCGATATTTTCAAGACGAACAAAGAAACCGAAATTCAAAATACCGGAGATAACACCGTTGTAAACTTCACCGATTTTTCCCGACATATACGCGACCTGCTTGATTTTAACCGCCTCACGTTCGGCCGCTTCGGCATTACGTTCCCGGTCGGAACATTGGCGTCCGACATTGGTCAAAATCGAATCAAGTCGTTTGTTCAATTCGACCGGATAACGACCCTTAACCAGTTTTTTTAGCAGGCGATGCACCATCAGATCGGGGTAACGTCTGATAGGCGAAGTGAAATGGGTGTAGTGAGAGAAAGCAAGGCCAAAATGGCCGATATTAGCCGGCTGGTAAACCGCCTTTTTCATGGCGCGCAAAAGCAATTCATTGACGAAATCTTCTTCGGGCGTTCCTTTCACCTTCTTGAGAAAACGGGCGAACTGAATCGGCTTCATATTTTCCGAAACCGGAAAGCTGTGTCCGAGCGAAGACATCAGGTATGAGAAGGCCTCCAGTTTTTCCAAATCGGGGCGATCATGCACGCGATAGAGCATTTTTTGACCGAGACGGGAAACATGCAACGCGACTGATTTGTTAGCGATCAGCATAAACTCCTCGATAAGTCGGTGCGTTTCAAGCCGGATACGATTGCCGATATCAATCACCTGACCGTCTTTCCCCAAAACGATTTTTGCCTCGGGCAAATCGAAATCAAGCGAACCCTGAGCCATCCGGTTCTCCGAAAGAATTCGGGCCAACTCGCGGGCGGTCGTCAGCATCGGGGCGACTTTTTCTATTTGTTTTGATTTTTCGCCGCGATCAAAAAACGCCTGCACCTGCTCATAACTCAGTCGCGCCCGCGATTTTATTACTCCCTCGGTAATATCCCAGCCCAGCAGTTTGCCTTTGGGGGATATATCCATAAGGACTGCATAGACCAGGCGAAGTCGGTTGGGGCGCAGGGAACAGAGATCGGACGAGAGTCTTTCGGGGAGCATCGGGATAACCTGACCCGGAAGATAGACCGAAGTGCCGCGCTGAAACGCCTCTCGATCAAGCGGTGAGCCGTCCCGAACAAAAAAGGAAACATCGGCGATATATACGCCGAGACGATAACCCCTGGCGCTTTTAACCACCGAAATAGCGTCGTCAAAATCTTTGGCGTCGGCCGGATCGATAGTGCAGATTATCTCGCTGGAAAAATCACGTCGTCGTTTCAACTCTTCCTGAGTATATAAGTCCGCGGCCTGATCGGCTGCTTTTTCGATTGCGACCGGAAATTTCTCGGGCAGGTTATAACTTTTGATGACCGTCTGCATATCAACCCCGGGATCGCCCGGAAAACCGATCACCTCGACCACCTCGCCCTCCGGATTAAGATGGGGCGCCTCCCATGTTGTCACCCGAACGATCACCCGCTGACCATCTTTGGCTTTTTTGCCGAGGCGCTTGGGGATATAAATGTCGCGCCGAAATCTTTTATCAACGGGGATAACCGAGTTGAAATTTTCACCACGGCGAAAGATACCGACAATATTTTTGTCCGCCCGTTCGATAATTTTTATAACGACACCGTACAGCTCCTTGTCGGGGCGGCCGTCGATACGGACCATCACTTTGTCGCCATCGAGTGCGGTTGACAAGCCGGGCGGATTAATCACGATCGGTTCGCCTGTTTCCGATTTGACGGCGCCGTACCCCGAGCGGCTGATTTTAATTTCGCCGACAATCAGGTTCATCTCCGACGGCAGGCCGACTTTACCTCGTCTCAACCTGACCAATTTACCGGAATCGATAATTGATTTGACCAGAGATCGAAAAGAGGGATATTCCTTTGAAGGAATTCTCAATTCAGTGGCCAGCTCTTTTATTTTAAGCGGTCGGCCAGCTTTATACTTGAGATAATCAATAATAAAGGCTTCATTTATTTTCATACAGATAAAATCGGCCTGATATTATTAAAAGTCAAGTCGAAATTGGCACATTTCTGCCAAAATGGCAGAGATTTTGATTGTGTTATGCTTGAAAGATCGGAGGTTCTTCAGCTAATGCTTTCTAAGATATGATTAATCGCCATACCATCTTGTCATTGGCAATGGTAAAGTATCGTAAGACTTTTCAAAATATATCTTAACCTCATCCTTATTTTGCAATAAATTACCATATCGCAGATAAATCAATCCTTGATCGCGATCGAAATAAAACAGGTAGCTTGGATCAGTATGAATGCCCTTATATTCTGATATAATGTTAATCGACAAAAGATCCTCATAGATTACGCCATCGATTTCCAGATTCTGATCAGGAACAACGGTTTTATAAAACCCTCTGGCAAAGTCATAGTAAAAGGCCGAATCGGCCAATGAATCATTCATATAAATAATTTTTCCCGTATCCAGAATTTTTGGCAGATAATTACCACCATCATTAAAATAAATACCATCAGGTCTTAAAATAAAATTAAATGAAACCTGAGCATTAGCCTTCCATGGATCCGAACTTGGATATCTATAAACAAATCCGGAATCAGATACGAACCGGTACCAATCTTCATTGAGCCGTTTATTAATATAGATAATGGTTTCGCTATCACTTACCACTGATTCTGTGAATTGAATCATGTTATAATCGTATGTAATGTTGGTGTCATGAATTCCATTCTCATTAAAATCACAGAATGGAAAGCCAAAGATATATGATGATTCTTTATCTCTCCAGGAGAATTCATTATTGCCATCCAGATCATCAAAAGGCAGTGGAGAAACCCAATAATGAGGCCAGGGAGGAGTATACGATGAATTTCGATCCAAATCCATGTTTGTGGAATCAGCGGCCATTATAAAAAGATCAATACCTTCATCATAAACATTATTATCATTAATATCAATAAATGGTTCGCCCATCGAGCGTTCGTACATCGGTTCAATCGGTTCATAGGATGGTCCGTAAAATGGGCTGACTTGCTTGGATAGTATAAATCGTTCCGTTTCAAAATGTATAAAGTCTTCAAAATAAATATCATAGTTATAGTTAACCTGATTTACGGTTTTATCATCGCCACATGAAAATATTATTGATACAAGGATTAAGATAATTATGGCCAATTTAGCATTTTTCATATAATCCACCTTCCCAAATAGATGTAAAATAAGATAATACAAAATAGGAAATTGGCAACCAATTAATACATTTTGCAGGTAGACAATATCTACCAACTATTTTTTTAAATTTAGAAGTTTCCATATATTCAAATTGATTCTATATTTACATTATGACTGATAATCAACAAGAACCGAACGATCGTTATCTCCCACCCATAATCTTCTTCGCCATTTCGCTTCTATTTACGCTACCCTTTTTGATTAAATATAACTGGATCGGGGTCGGCGACTGGGAGCTGTTTGTCACGATGGCGGCGGTTCCGGCCAAAACGGTTTTGTTTTTCCACCAGTTTCCATTCTGGAATCCGTATATCGGCGGCGGGAATATACTATTTGCGCACCCTGAAGTCGGGATATTATCGCCCTTTTTTCTTTTGATTTTGATTTTCGGCGCTGTCGGCGGTTTGAAAATTCAGATGTTCCTGGCTATTTTTCTCGGACTGTACGGCTCTTATCTTTTCGCACGAAAATTGAATTTATCACAGGCCGGCTCCTATCTGGTCGCCTTTGTTTACTGGGGCAGTACATATTTCGCGCTGCATTTTTCAATCGGGCATGTTCCCTTTACGCATTTTTGTTTTCTGCCCTGGTTTTTGTATTTCCTGAAAAAAGTCGATAATAATCCGAAATATATCTTTGCCTCATCGTTGACTATCGCTCTTATAATTTTGGGCAACGGTGCCGCCGTACCGTTTTTGTACACCTGCTTTTTTTCCGGTCTGTTTGTTCTGCTCTTTTCTATTGAAAGAAAAAACTATGCTCTGATTAAAAGTTATGTACTATCGATAATAACCGGTATTCTTCTCGCCTCGGTAAAATTTATCCCGATGTATTCATATCTGACCGGCAACGGGTGGAGCGGTGCGGCCGATGATTATACTCCTCTGGCGGTGGCCGGTAAGGCGTTCTTTTCTTTTGACCAGTGGATATTCAGAAATGTCCACCCGGACCAGCATTGGGGCTGGCATGAGTACAGCGCCTATCTTTCACCGATC
>CAZJLX010000038.1:0-11312 GCA_964546545.1 uncultured Ignavibacteriaceae bacterium
GTGCTTGCTTGACATGCAAGAGGTCACTGGTTCGATTCCAGTATCGCCCACCATTAGAACGGGGTAAGCGGCACAAACGGCAGCTTAGACCCGTTTATAGTTATTGGTGAATGTTATGGATGAAGTAAAATTAAAATTTCCGGACGGTTCGGAGAAAGCATTTCCGAAAGGTGTCACCGGTCTTGAGGTGGCCCAGTCAATCTCCGGACGTCTGGCCAAAGAAGCGCTGGCGGTTAAACTAAATGGTGCTTTGCGCGATCTGGCGGCCAAAATCGAAGAAGATGTCCCGATTGAGATTATCACCTTCGATTCGCCGGAGGGAAAGTATGTCTTCTGGCACTCTACGTCGCATATAATGGCGCAGGCGGTGCGTGAGATTTTCCCTAATGTGAAACTGGCGATCGGGCCCCCAATCGATGAAGGTTTTTATTATGATTTCGAGGTAGAGAAGCCATTCTCGCCGGAGGATCTGGAAAAAATCGAAAAAAGGATGATGGAGATTATCAACCGGAAAGAAGCTTTTAAGCGGGTTGATATCTGCCGCGAGGAAGCTCTTGAGAAATACAAAAAAGAGGGGGCGGAATATAAAGTCGAGATGCTCAATGAAGATATTCTCGATGATATGGTTTCGTACTATGAACATTCGACTTTTTCCGATCTCTGCCGCGGGCCGCATATTCCGGATACCGGCCGGGTGAAAGCATTCAAATTGACGACTTCATCGGGCGCATATTGGCGCGGCGATGAAAAGAAAAAGATGTTGCAGCGGATTTATGGTGTTTCGTTTCCGAAAAAGAAAATGCTCGAGGATTATCTTTACCGGATGGAAGAGGCCAAAAAGCGTGACCACCGGGTGTTGGGCAAGCAGCTCGAGCTGTTTCATATCAGTAATGAGGTCGGTGCCGGGTTGGTGTTGTGGATGCCGAAAGGGGCTATTATCCGGCATGAGATAGAGAATTTCTGGCGGGAGGAACATCTTAAGGCCGGGTATGAAATAGTCTATTCGCCGCATATCGCACATCTTGATTTGTGGCACAAGTCGGGTCATACCGATCATTATGCGGAAAATATGTATCAGCCGATTGAGATTGACCAGGCCAAATACCAGATCAAGCCGATGAACTGCCCGTTTCATATAGCGATGTATAAATCGCGCCGCTGGTCTTATCGGGATTTGCCGATGCGCTGGGCGGAACTGGGAACTGTTTACAGGTACGAGTTGCCGGGCGTGCTTCATGGTTTGATGCGGGTAAGGGGATTTACGCAGGATGACGCGCACCATTTTGTTTCGCCTGAGGAGATGGAAGGCGAGTTGGTCTGGCTGCTAAAATTTTGCCTGCAAATTCTGGAACCGTTTAAATTTTCGGATTACGCCATCTATCTGGCGACTCGTCCTGATAATTCAATCGGCGATCCGGCCGATTGGGAAAAAGCGGAAAACGGTCTTCGCCGGGCGCTGGAAATAGTCGGCTTGAAATATGAAGTTAATCCGGGCGACGGTGCCTTTTATGGCCCCAAAATTGACTGGAATATAAAAGATGCGCTGGGACGCGCATGGCAATGCTCGACGATCCAGTTCGATTTCGCCCTGCCCGAGCGGTTTGACCTAAATTATACCGATAAAGATGGCAAGCCGAAACGGCCATTTATGATTCATCGGGCGCTCTTAGGGTCGATTGAGCGGTTTTTCGGGGTATTAATCGAGCATTATGCCGGACGGTTCCCGCTCTGGCTGGCCCCGGTTCAGGCGAAGATTTTGCCCATAACCGACGATCTTAATGATTATGGTGAGGAGATTAAGGCACGGCTGAAAAAAGAGGGGATTCGGGCTGAACTGGATTCGCGGTCGGAAAAAATAGGTCATAAGATTCGCGAATCGGAGTTGCAGAAAATTCCATATATGCTTATAATAGGCAACAAGGAAAAGGAAAATAGCGCTGTTTCGGTTCGACTTCACGGCAAAGGTGATCGGGGAAGTCTGAAGCTGGAGGAGTTGATGGATATTTTATTGGCGGAGATTAAAGAAAAAGCGGTTGAATCTAAGATAAAGTAATCAGGAGGATACGATAGCCAAGAAATTTATTCGTGTCAATGATAGGATCAAATCGTCACCGGTTCGTGTTATCAGCGAGGACGGTGAACAGATTGGTATCCTGCCTATCAAGGAGGCACTAATGCGGGCGCAGGATGCACATCTTGATTTAGTCGAGATTGCACCGAGCAGTCGTCCACCGGTCTGCCGTATAATGGATTACGGCAAGTTTAAATATGAGCAGGCCAAAAAGGCCAAATTGGCCAAGAAGAAACAGCATGTAGTGCAAATGCGGGCGATGCGTTATCGCCCCAAGATTGATGAGCACGATTTTCGCTTTAAGACCCGACATGTTCGGGAATTTCTGGAGAAGGGCAGTAAGGTCAAAGTATTTGTAATGTTCAAGGGGCGTGAAAGAGCGCATACCGAATTTGGATATAAAGTACTGGAGCGGGTAGAGGCGGAACTTGAAGAAGTTGGAATGGTTGAACAGAAACCGAAGCTGGAAGGCAGATTTTTGGCGATGATAATGGCGCCAAAGGCACGCACCCAGAAATCGAAACCGAAAAGGACGGAAGATGCCGAAGATCAAAACGAGCCGGTCGGCAGCCAAACGGTTCAAGAAGACGGCGACCGGGAAGATTAAAAGAAAAAAGGCGTTCCATTCGCATATTTTGACAAAAAAGAACGCCAAGCGGAAACGCGTTTTACGAAAGTCAGGACTGGTCAGTGATGTTGACCGGGCGCGCGTAAACAAAATGATTCCGTATTAGAATTAGGTAATTGATTTATTCAGGAGTAAGACATGCCTCGCGCAAAAAATAATGTTGCCGCTCATCGGCGTCATAAAAAGGTTCTGAAAAAAGCCCGCGGTAATTTTAGTGCCCGCTCGCGACTGTATCGGACCGCTCTGGAGACGGTCCATAAGGGATTGACATATGCCTATCGTGATCGACGGAATAAAAAACGCAGTTTCCGTCGCCTATGGATCGGTCGTATCTCCGCTGCGGTAAAGCAGCATGGCTTGAACTATTCAACGTTTATTGACGGATTGAAAAAGGCCGGCGTAGGTCTGGATCGCAAGGCGCTGGCTGATATTGCCGCCCGCGACGAAGCGACCTTCTCGCGGCTGGTGGAAATGGCCAAGAGTAATTAACCGGATATTATGATGTCCGGGGCCGAGCAAATAGAAAAGATTCTGGCCGAAGCGATTGCGGCTATCAATAGCGCGACCTCTCAAAAAGATCTGAATGTCATCAGTATCAAATATCTGGGGCGTAAAGGGGAACTTACGTCCATATTAAAATCTCTGAAAGATTATTCGCTGGAAGAACGCAAGGCTATCGGCGCCGGGGCGAATAAGGCCAAAAGTCAGATTGATGAGGCGGTAAAAAACGCTCTCGAAAAATTCAAAACTATTTCAAAATCTACTATTGATCCGACGCTGCCGGGCATATCGCATCGGGTGGGAGCCAATCATCCGGTAATAACGGTTATGAATCAAATTTGCGAATCATTTCGGGGGATGGGTTTTTCGATTGCCCGCGGCCCGGAAGGTGAGAGCGATAAGTATCATTTCGCGGCTAATGAATTTAAGGAAGCTCTTGGTGATTTTGAAGCCCTTAACTTCCCCAAGGATCATCCGGCGAGGGATATGCAGGATACCTTTTATGTCGAGGGTAAAGATTTGCTGTTAAGAACGCATACAACCCCGATACAAGCGCGCATCCTGGAAAAGCAAAAGCCGCCGATTAAGGTCGTTATGCCGGGCAAATGTTTTCGCAATGAAGTGGTCACGACCCGGGCGCATTGTGTTTTTCATCAGGTGGACGGATTTTATGTCGATGAAGGTGTGACGATGGCCGACCTTAAAGGTGCGCTGGTCGCTTTCTGTCATGATTTCTTCGGTGAAAAGCTAAAATTGAAACTTCGTCCCAGCTATTTTCCCTTTACCGAACCGTCGGCCGAGGTCGATATAACCTGTTTTCTATGCGGCGGTAAGGGATGTCAGTTGTGTAAGTACAGCGGCTGGCTGGAAATTCTCGGCTGTGGGATGATTGACCCGAATGTGCTGAAATATGCCGGGCATGATCCCGAGAAATATACAGGATATGCTTTTGGAATCGGCGTCGAAAGAATTTTGATGTTGAAATACAGTATTACCGATATTCGTTTGCTGTTTGAGAATGATATTCGCTTTATTAGGCAGTTCAAATAATGCAGATACCTTATAGCTGGATAAAAGAACTGGTTGATATCGACTGGTCACCTGAGGAGTTGGCCGACCGATTAACGCTGTCCGGTTCCGAAACCGAAGTGGAATATCCGTATAAAAGTGCTTTTGATAAATTTCTGGTCGGACAGATCATCGATCTGGAAAAAATCGAGGGTACTGATCATCTGATGCGGGCAATGGTTGACAACGGTTCGGAAAAACTCCAGGTTGTCTGCGGTGCGCCCAACAGCGAACTTAATCAAAAAATTGTTTTTGCCGGGGTCGGGGCCGAACTGCCGGACGGAATGAAAATAAAAAAAGTCAAACTTCGCGGTGTGGAATCGCTGGGGATGATCTGCTCCGAGAGGGAGATCGGGCTGAGCGACGATCATTCGGGAATTATAATTCTTGACAAGGAAGCCCCGATTGGCGAAGAGGTCGGGAAGTATCTCGGCCTTGATGATGCGGTGTTAAAGCTTGATCTGACGCCCAACCGTCCCGATATGATGTCGGCGTTTGGTATCGCCCGCGATGTGGCCTGTCTGGCCGGAAAACCGGTTAAAAGGCCATCATTTGACCTGGCAGAAGAAAGTGAAGAGGCGGAAGATTATATAAAAGTCTCAATTGATGATCCTGATGCCTGTCCCAGATATGCCGGTCGGATGATTAAAAATGTTACGATAAAGGCTTCACCCTGGTGGATGAAGCAGAAACTTCTCCTGTGCGGAATGAGACCAATCTCAAATATCGTTGATATTACCAATTATGTGATGCTGGAATATGGCCACCCGCTTCATGCTTTCGATTATGATCGACTGGAACGAAAAGAGATTGTCGTCAGAAGAGCCAAAGAGGGCGAAATATTCAACACCCTCGATGGAACCGAGCATAAGTTAACGTCGGAAGTGCTGCTTATCACCGACGGCAAAACGGCCATAGCCGCCGGCGGAGTTATGGGTGGACGTGATTCCGAAGTAAGTGTCAAGACCGACAAAATACTTTTGGAGGCGGCCTATTTTAATCCGGTAACGATTCGCCGCGGTCGCACGAAGCTGGGTCTGATAACCGAATCATCGATGCGATTCGAAAAAGGAGCCGATCCTAATATAATTCCGGAAGCGATCAATAAGGCTGCGTACCTTATGCGTAAATATGCGGGGGGACAGGTTTTAACCGGGACGGTCGACTGTTATCCGAAAAATATATCGCCGGTCGAAATCGATCTGCGCCCGAAGCGGGTGAATTATCTGCTTGGGACCGATATTTCGACCGAACGGATAATTAATATTTTTAAGAGACTCGACTTTAAGGTTGATGAAGAGGGCGTTAATTTAAAGGTGACGGTTCCGACTTTTCAGCCGGATATAACGCGTGAGGTGGATCTGATCGAGGAGGTTGCCCGGATCGAAGGTTATGATTCTATTCCTTCAGCGATTAATAATAATGGTCCTCTGTTCACGCCGATAAATAATGAAGATATTTTCAGGGAAAAGATAAAGAGGGTGCTGACCTCGCAGGGTTTCGATGAATGCTGCGGTCCCGGCATGGCCGAGCCAAAACTTCTGGCGAAATTGACCGGAGATAAACCTCAGCTAAAGATATTGAATCCGATTGCGCCGGAGTTATCGGTTCTTCAAAACAGCATTATTTATTCTCTACTAAAATGGGTGTCGCATAATGTCGCTCGTCGAAATATGAATTTACAACTTTTCGAAAATGGCCGGGCTTTCCACCCGGGTGAATCTCCGATTGAAGCGGAAAAATTCGGTTTGGCATTATCGGGGGGGACCGAGCCGGATTGGTTTCATAAATCGGTAGCCTACGATTTTTATTTTCTTAAAGGGGCGCTGGAGTCGCTGTCTGATATCTGTCATCTGCCGCTGTTTGAATTTGTCGAGGAAAAATTGGCTATGTTTTCCGACGGCGAATCATTTATATTGAGATTAAATAATACGGAAGTCGGCTGTTGTGGTCGGATAGAATCCGAAATTGCTAAACTTTTTAATATAAAACAGGCCGTTTTGGCCGCCGAGATTGATTTTGCCGCGTTATTTGGAGAAAAAATGCCTGCCGCAGATTATGATCCTCTTCCTCGATTCCCGGCGGCGCCGAGGGATCTGGCGATTGTGGTTGATGATTCGGTTCGGGCCGGTGATATATTAAAAGAGATTAAAGAGCAGGCGGGCGAGTTACTGGAGAGAATAGAGATATTCGATCTCTTTAAAGGCAAGCAGGTCGGCGAGGGGAAAAAATCGATTGCTTTTTCGCTGGTTTATCGCTCAAAGAAGCGCAGTCTTGAGGCGGCGGAAGTTGCTGATATTCAGGGTAAAATTGCTACACACTTAAAGCATTACTTTAAGGCGGAGATAAGGGAAGGGTAGCTGGTATGGACACATTTGAAAAATTGGAAGAGAAGATCAGCCGGGCGGTTGCTTTTATCGATAAGTTAACCGAGGATAAAAAGGCTCTGGTCAAAGAAAATGACCAGCTTAAAAAACAACTGGTCGACCTTCAGGCACAGGTAACCAAACTTGAGGAATTGAATACTGATCGTTCCGAAAAAGTTAAGGAGAGGCTAAGCGGTATTTTGGGAAAGCTTAATTTATTGGAACAAATTTAATAAATTTACAAACTTGACAAAATAGATGGCGGATGTTAGGTTAATTTTCAGAAATAAAATTTTTTATATAAATAGATAAGTGATACTGAAAGATAGTTTTATAACAGGTTAAGCAGATAGATTTTATTATGTCGAATATGTCAGAATCCACAAAAAGGGTAAAGGTAAACATATTTGGCGAGGAATATTCAATTTGCGGCCTGGATGATCCCGATTATATTTTGCGCGTCGCCGATTTAGTAGATAAAAAAATGCGCGAAATTGCTTTAAAATCCAGAAATAAGGCTCCTCATAAAATAGCCGTTTTGGCCGCCCTAAACTTGGCGGGTGAATATTTGGATTTAAAAGACAATAGTGGTCGTGAGTTAAATGAAGTGGAAGACCGGGCAAAAAATATTCTTGATATACTTGAGAACAAAATATCCGACTCCGGTTAAAGGCCCGATCCGGTTTATTTAGCCTTTCTGTATCTTTTTTATCACTTATTACCATTTTAGATAGATAGCTCTCTTAATTGGGAGCGAGGAGGATCAATGGACAGCACCATTTTGACAATAGTCGTCGGTGCCGGCGCAGCAATTGTGTCGTTTTTTGTAGCCTGGTTTATTTTACGGAGAATAGGTGATAGAAAGATAGCGGGGGCTGAAGAAACCGCGCAACGTCTGGTTGAGGAGGCCAAAAAAGAGGCTGAGATAAAAAAGAAAGAAGCCCTTTTAGAGGCCAAGGAGGAGTGGTATAAAATAAAATCCAATTTTGACCGGGAGCTTAATACGAAGCGATCCGAGATTCAGAAAACGGAACGGAGATTATCCGACAAAGAATCGATGGTCGATAATAAATTGGAGACAATCGGGAAGCGCGAGCGGGAGATACAGAGTCGGGAACGGACTTTAAGCGGTCGGGAAAAGGGCATTGAATTACGCGAGGGAGAGCTTGAGAAATCGATAAACGCCCAGAATGAAAAACTGGAGCGAATAGCCCAGATGACCGCCGAAGAGGCTAAAGAAGAGTTAAAACAAAATTTGATCGGTGAGGCCAAAATGGCGGCGGCGGCAAGGATGAAGGAGATTAAAGAGGAGGCCGAACGTAACGCCGAAAAAGAGGCCAAAGAAATAATTATCTCGGCTATTTATCGCTGTGCCGCGGATCATGTGGTCGAGAGCACAGTCTCGGTCGTAAATCTTCCCAATGAAGAGATGAAGGGGCGCATTATCGGTCGTGAGGGGCGCAATATACGATCCTTTGAGACTGCGACCGGGATAGATGTAATTGTGGATGATACGCCGGAAGCAGTTATTTTATCCGGTTATGATCCGATCCGGCGGGAAATCGCCCGGATGGCTCTTGAGAAACTAATTGCGGACGGTCGGATACATCCGACCCGGATCGAAGAGGTTGTCGCCAAATCGGAAAAAGAGATGGAGATGATTGTCCGTGAGATTGGTGAGCAGGTATGTTTTGATCTTGGCATTCAGGGGCTTCATGCCGATGTCATAAAATTATTGGGTAAGTTAAATTATCGCTCATCATACGGTCAGAATGTATTACAGCACTCAAAAGAGGTGGCGATTTTGTCCGGGCTGATGGCCGCCGAACTGGAACTGGATCCGGTTCTGGCCAAACGGGCCGGTTTGCTGCATGATATCGGCAAGGCGATTGATCGGGAAACCGAAGGAACGCATACTCAAATCGGCGGGAATTTCCTCTCGCGATATAACGAGGATGCCGTTGTTATAAATGCAGTACTGTCGCATCACGGGGATATACCGCAGGAGACCGCTTATCCGGTTTTGGTGCAGGCGGCCGATGCTATCTCCGGCGCCCGACCGGGCGCACGGCGTGAACCGCTGGAAGCCTATATCAAACGTCTGGAGAAACTGGAAGAACTGGCTGATTCTTTTAAAGGCGTGGCCAAGGCTTTTGCCATTCAGGCCGGACGTGAGATCAGGGTGATTGTCGAATGCGAGTCGGTTGATGATCTAGCGGCTTCGATTCTGGCCGGTGATATCGCCGAAAAAATCGAAGATGAGATGGAATACCCGGGACAAATTAAGGTCACGGTAATTCGCGAATCAAGGGCAACCGAGTTCGCCAAATAGGGAAAATTAATGTCGGAGATCAAGATAATATTTATTGCCGACCTGGTGGGAAAACCGGGTCGGTTTGTACTGTCACAGATGTGTCGGATGTTGCGGGAAAGGCATGGGGCGGCATATGTCATCGCTAATATCGAAAATGCCGCCGGCGGTTTTGGCATTACTCCGGAAATGTCGCGAAAGATATTTTCTTACGGTGTCGATTGTCAAACTTCGGGGAATCATATCTGGGATCGGATGGATATTTTAAAATATCTGGACGAACAACCAAAACTTCTCAGGCCGGCCAATTTTCCACCCGGTTGTCCCGGGAACGGATCTTATATCGACGAGGCAGATGGTATTAAAATCGGTGTTTTAAACTTGATGGGCCGGACCTATATGAAGGATATTGACTGCCCTTTCCGGGTGGCCGATAAAGAGGTGGCCCTACTGAGGGAATCGACCAAAATTATCGTGGTCGATTTTCATGCCGAGGTTACATCGGAAAAACAAGCCATGGCCTATTATCTCGACGGTCGGGTTTCGGCTGTGATCGGAACACATACTCATGTGCAGACGGCGGATGAGACAATCAGCGAAAAAGGGACGGCTTATATTACCGATGCCGGTATGACCGGGGCGCATGATTCAATCATCGGTATGGCCAAACAACCTTCGCTTGGACGTTTTTTAACCGGGATGCCGAAACGATTTTCCTGCGCGACCGATGATGTCCGTATCAGCGGTTTGATTCTTACCGTCAATGCGGATGATGGCAAGGCAGTTGAAATAGAACCCTTTAATCTTGACTATGGCAAAGAACCAATATTGGATGAGTGATCTGAATGGAAGCAACTATAATCGATGGCAAAGTGGTTGCCAAAGAAATCAAAGCAAATCTAAAAAATAAAATCGAAAAATTAAAAAGTATCGGTATTGTGCCCGGTCTGGCGGCGGTTCTGGTCGGTGAGGACCCGGCCTCACAGACATACGTTCGCAGTAAAGCCAAAGCCTGCGATAAAATTGGTATTTTTTCCGAGGTCATTAGGCGCGAGGCCGACATCGGTCAGGATGAACTGGTGAATATTGTCTCTGATTTGAATAAGAGGGATGATATCGACGGTATCCTGGTGCAGCTTCCGCTGCCCAAACATATCGATGAGGCTTTGATTACTCAGTTAATAGATCCCAAAAAAGATGTCGATGGTTTTCATCCGTATAATGTCGGTATGATGTTAATGGGTCAGCCGATATTTTTACCTTGCACGCCACTGGGAATAGTCGAGCTTTTGAAGTATTATAAAATCGATCCGGCGGGCAAAGAGGTGGTCGTTCTTGGCCGTTCGAATATTGTCGGCAAACCGATCGGGGTAATGTTGATGCAGAAAGGGGCTATGGCCAACGCGACGGTTACTTTTTGTCACTCGCGAACGGCTAATCTGGCCAATACATTAAAGCGGGCCGATATTTTGATTGTCGCCATCGGGCGGGCAGAATTTGTGATGGCTGAGATGGTCAAAGAGGGTGCGGTTCTGATTGATGTTGGTATTAATCGTGTAGAGGATGATTCGGTTGAGAAGGGATATCGTATCGTCGGTGATATAAATTTTGAGGCGTGCAAAGCGAAGGCATCTTATATAACACCGGTTCCGGGCGGTGTCGGCAAAATGACAATAGCGATGTTGATGTCAAATACGGTAACGTCGGCGCAAAATAGAACAAAACGAAAAGATAATGCGCACATTGCATAATGATGCCTATTATGGGCAATAGACTGCATATAGACTAAGCTATTTTTCCTTTTTTTTAAATACATTTATATCCGGTACAATTTAGTCTATTATGTTATCCGGGTAACGTTTTGTAGGCTGTTGTAATACTGTAACTTGCTGGTGTTATATGATGTATCGGTTTATGCGGCTATATATTTATTGAATAATGCAATTGGCTGGTCTGAGGGCAGGCTGTTTGCTCAATTATTGAACAGGATACGGTTATGAAAAGGTTGCAGTTAATTAATTCAGGTCTGGTTTTATTATTATCTATATTTATATCCAATATTGCGATTGCCGACCCGAGTGGCGGTGAGCTGGCCTCTTTTAATCTTACTTATGAAAATGAAGTTGTCGCAGGTCAGCCCTTTTCGATTTTGGTCACTGACGCGGTCGATCAATATGATCAGCCTGCGGATGGTTGGGTGGCGATCGAACTGCTTGCGGGTGGCGAAAATTCCCCCGATGGATATTCATCTATTTTGAACAATGTTTATGTCGAAAACGGAACCGGACTGTCGAATCAATATATTTTCAAAACCGGTGATGTCATAATCCGGGCGTCATCGACGCCTTTTTATAACGATATTTATTT
>CAZJLX010000039.1:0-11191 GCA_964546545.1 uncultured Ignavibacteriaceae bacterium
TTCGATCAACCTGTTCATCTTCAAGGAAATTGGTGTCACCGGAGTGATCCACACGAACCTTCTGAAGCATCTGGCGGACAATAACCTCGATATGCTTGTCGTTAATCTTCACGCCCTGTAACCGATAAACCTCCTGAATCTCATTCACCAGATATTCCTGCACCGCATTCACGCCCGAAACTTTCAAAATATCATGCGGGTCAATCGCACCCTCACACAACGACTCTCCGGCTACAACCCGATCCCCGTCATGGGCGTGCATATGTCGACCGTGCGGGATAAGATATTCGTTAGTCTCTCCTTCATCACCCTGGACATAAATCTGCTGTTGGCCGCGAACGATTTTGCCAAATTCGACAATTCCGTCGACTTCGGAAATAACCGCCGGATCATGCGGCTTGCGCGCCTCAAACAGCTCGGCAACTCGCGGCAAACCACCGGTAATATCACGCGTTTTCGAAATTTGGCGCGGAATCTTAACCAGAAAATCGCCCGCCTCAGCCGTTTGACCTTCCTGAACGAGCAAATGAGCACCGGTCGGGATACGATAGCTGCCCATCACTTTGCCCTTGGCTCCCTTAATAATAATGGTCGGGAAAAGTGATTTTTCACGCTCTTCAACAATAATTGGCTGAATCAGACCGGTTGTTTCATCAAGTTCTTCTCGCAGTGAGACATCGGGCACAATATCTTTAAAAGTTATTTTACCGGCAAATTCGGTAACAATCGTGTTTGAGTAAGGATCCCATTCGAAAATGGGTTCGCCCTTCTCAATCGCCACGCCGTCATTACTGACGAGAACTGACCCGTACGGAATTTTCATCCGGGAGCGGATTCTGTTGCGGTCATCGAGAATACGAATTTCACCCTCACGACCAGTCGCAATTTTGGTTCCGTCGGGGCGCTCAATATAAATAACATTGTTAAACGAAATCCGGCCGTTGTATTTGGCCTCAACTTTGGATTGCTCGGCGATTCGTCCTGCCGCACCACCGATATGGAAAGTCCGCAGAGTCAACTGCGTCCCCGGCTCACCTATCGACTGAGCGGCAATAACACCCACCGCTTCACCGATATCAACCGGTTTCATAAAGGCCAGATTACGACCGTAACAATGAGCGCACACGCCCTGCTTTGATTCACAGGTTAGCACCGAACGAATATGAACCGTGTCGATCCCGGCCTCTTCAATCGCAGCCGCCTGTTCTTCACGGATTTCTTCACCCGCCTTGACTATTATCTCATCGGTAATAGGATTAAAAACATCTTCGAGTGCATTGCGACCAAGAATACGATCGCGCAGCGACTCGATGACCTCTTCGCCCTCTTTCAAGGCGGCAATATCGATTCCCAGAATAGTATTACAATCGATTTCATTAATAATCACATCCTGGGCCACATCTACCAGACGACGCGTCAGATAGCCGGCATCAGCCGTTTTCAGGGCGGTATCGGCTAATCCCTTACGGGCACCATGGGTCGAGATAAAATATTCAATAACCGAAAGACCTTCCCGGAAATTCGAAATAATCGGCGATTCAATAATTTCGCCAATTCCGCCGGTAATTTTCTTCTGCGGTTTGGCCATCAAACCGCGCATACCGGCCAACTGCCGAATTTGCTCTTTCGAACCGCGAGCGCCGGAATCGGCCATCATATAAATAGGATTAAAGCCCTGCCGATCGTTGGCCAAATTATCAAACATGACCTTGGCCACTGCCCCGGTCGTCCTGGTCCAGATATCAATCACCTGGTTATATCTTTCACCGTTGGTAATGACACCACGCTCATAACGTTTCTGAATCTTGGCCACCTGCTTATGAGCTTCCTCAATCATCTTTGATTTTTCTTCGGGAATGAGCATATCATCGATCGAAACAGTTATCCCGGCCAGCGTCGCATATTCAAAACCAAGCTTTTTGAGACGATCCAGAAAATCAACTGTCTCGGTATTGCCGACGGCTCGGAAAGCATCGAGAACCAATTGCTCCAGCTTCCCGCGCTGAGCCACTTCATTAAAATAAGGAAGTTCTTTGGGCAGAATCTGATTAAAAATTAACCGTCCCGCAGAAGTCTCCACCAGTTTGTCGCCAAATTTCACTTTAATGATCGCATTAAGATGCACCTGCTCAGCGGCATGAGCGGCCAACGCCTCATCTTTAGAATAAAAAATAGATCCCTCTCCCGCCATTCCCGGCCGCAGCTTGGTCAAATAATAGCAGCCGATAACCATATCCTGACTCGGTACCGCCACCGGTCGACCCGAAGAGGGTAACAACAGGTTATTTGACGCCAGCATTAACAGCCTGGCCTCCAGCTGCGCCTCAAAAGAGAGAGGAATATGAACCGCCATCTGGTCACCATCAAAGTCGGCATTAAAAGCGGCACAGACCAAAGGATGTAATCTAATCGCCTTACCCTCGACCAAAACGGGATAAAAGGCCTGAATACCCAGTCTATGCAGGGTCGGAGCACGGTTAAGCATAATCGGATGGTCACGAATAATTTCCTCGAGAATATCCCAGACTTCCGGGCGTTCCCGCTCAACCAGCTTTTTGGCCGACTTCACTGTCTGGACATAACCTTTTTCTTCGAGCTTCATAATGATAAAAGGCTTAAACAGTTCCAGAGCCATATTTTTTGGCAGACCAGCCTGATATATTTTCAACTCCGGACCGACCACAATGACCGAACGTCCTGAATAGTCAACACGTTTTCCGAGAAGATTCTGGCGGAAGCGCCCCTGTTTGCCTTTCAGAAGATCCGATAACGACTTCAACGGTCGCTTGGAATCTCCGCGGACCGAATGGGTCCGACGCCCATTATCAAAGAGGGCATCCACCGCTTCCTGAAGCATCCGTTTTTCATTTCTCAAGATTACTTCCGGCGCCTGTATCTCAATCAGTTTTTTCAAACGGTTATTTCGGTTTATTACCCGCCGATAAAGATCGTTCAAATCGGATGTCGCAAATCGTCCCCCTTCAAGCGGGACCAGCGGTCGCAAATCGGGCGGAATAATCGGGATGACCGACATAACCATCCAGCTTGGATTGTTGGTCGACTGACGAAAGGCCTCAACGATCCGCAGACGTTTTAAGGCATCCTTCTGACGCTGGACCGAGGTTTCCACCTTGACCT
This sequence comes from uncultured Ignavibacteriaceae bacterium, assembly GCA_964546545.1. Classification (GTDB taxonomy): domain Bacteria; phylum Zixibacteria; class MSB-5A5; order GN15; family PGXB01; genus CAZJLX01. Next base: position 3,139 of record CAZJLX010000039.1, read on the forward strand.
GCGCCCGAAGATTGATGGCCACCTCTTCAATATCAATAGTCGATAACAATTGCTGAACCGCCTCGGCGCCCATACCGGCTTTAAATTCCTTACCGCTATCGAGCAGTTCGTTATATTCTTCTTCCGTGATAATATCCCGTTCCTGATACGATGTATTTCCCGGGTCGATCATAATATACGATTCGTAATACAGAATCTTTTCCAGTTCACGAACCGATAAATCGAGCAGATAACCTATCCGCGAGGGAAGCGATTTGACGAACCAGATATGCGTCACCGGCACAGCCAGTTCGATATGACCCATTCTTTCCCGCCGGACTTTTGACTGTGTCACCTCGACACCGCAGCGATCACAAACGATTCCACGAAAACGGATCCGTTTATACTTGCCGCAGTTGCATTCCCAATCCTTAACGGGACCGAAAATTCTTTCACAGAAAAGACCGTCACGTTCGGGTTTGAAAGATCTATAATTTATAGTTTCAGGTTTGGTCACCTCACCGTAAGACCACGACAGGATTGTCTCGGGTGACGCTATTTGAACCTGGACAGCAGTAAAATCAGACGGTTTTTTCTGCTGCACCTTGGGTAGACTGGAGGGTATGTTTACCACCACATAACTCCTTTAATACATGCCGTCATCGGCAAATTTTTATATCCTGAACTATACCGGACACTTTTTTTCAAATCTATTTCTCAATCAGCTTAAAGTCCAAACCGAGCCCCTGTAATTCCTTAACCAGGACGTTGAAAGACTCGGGGATTCCCGGTTCCGGCGGATCTTCGCCTTTGACAATTGCTTCGTACACTTTGCTTCGTCCGGTTACGTCATCAGATTTAACCGTCAGCAATTCCTGAAGTGTATAAGCTGCTCCGTAAGCCTCCATCGCCCAGACTTCCATTTCTCCGAATCGCTGACCGCCGAACTGCGCTTTACCGCCCAGCGGCTGCTGGGTCACCAGCGAGTATGGACCAATCGAACGGGCATGAATCTTGTCATCAACAAGATGATGAAGCTTCAACATGTAAATCATGCCGACCATCACTTCGTTTTCGAATGTATTACCCGTGAAGCCGTCGTACAATTTTACCTTGCCGCTTTCGGGCAGTCCGGCCTTGGCCAGCATCTCTTTAATTTGACTCAGCTTGGCCCCGTCAAAAACGGGCGTGGCGATATTTATATTCAATTTATTGGCCGCCCAGCCCAGATGTGTTTCAAGGACCTGACCGACATTCATTCGCGACGGCACGCCCAGCGGATTAAGCAGAATATCAACCGGCGTCCCATCTTCAAGAAATGGCATATCCTCAATCGGAACAACTCTGGAAACAACCCCTTTGTTACCGTGGCGACCGGCCATTTTATCACCCACCGAAAGTTTCCGGCGGATAGCGACTTTGGCTTTTACCAGTTGCCTGACACCCGGGGGAAGTTCGGCGCCGCGGACAATCTTGTCCACCTCAACCGCCATTTCCTCTTCTTTGTCGATTAACAGCTTGTCCGCTTCTTTAAGAATCGAATCGACCTTGCCGTTGACCGTGTTATTGTCGGTATATCCTTCGGATGCAAAAGCATTGTCAAAATCAAAGGTCGCCAGAAAGGCCGCATCATATTTATGCCCGGCACGCACCATGACCGAATTATCGATTTTGGCCCGGACCGTATTAGATGTCATACCGTCAATCAGACTGCTTATCCGCTTATTGCGATGTTCTATAATACTCTGTCTGATTTTGGCATATTGGCGTTTAATTCGGGCAATATCATTTTTTTCATTCTTTTTGGCTTCCTCGGTCCGTTCCTTGCGAGAAAAGACCTTGGTGTCAATCACGATGCCCTTCATTCCCGGAGGTGCCTTCAAAGAGGCATCCTTGACATCTCCCGCCTTTTCGCCGAATATCGCCCGCAAAAGTCTTTCTTCGGGCGAGAGTTCGGTTTCGCCCTTGGGCGTCACCTTGCCGACCAAAATATCGCCGGCCTCGATTTCGGCACCAATCCTGACAATACCGCGCTCATCCAGATTCAACAAGGCCTCTTCGGATACATTGGGAATTTCCCGTGTTATCTCCTCCGCACCTCTTTTGGTATCCCGGACCTGAAGTTCGAATTCTTCGACATGTACCGATGTGAACACATCATCAATGATCAGTTTTTCAGATACAATAATCGCATCTTCAAAGTTATAACCGCGCCACGGCATAAAGGCGACCATAACATTATACCCGAGGGCCAGGTCACCTCGATCGGTTGCCGGTCCGTCGGCAATAACTTCTCCGGCCTCGATAACATCACCGATCTCAATCAGCGGTTTATAATGAACACATGTATCCTGATTGGAACGGCGAAACTTGGTTAAGAGATATTCATCATCCTCATAATAACCCAGCTCATCAGTCTTCGGTTTGGCATCGGGCGAGATAATAATTTTCTCCGCCGATACATATTTTACCGTGCCTGATCTTAAAGCCACCGTCGCGGCCCCGGAATCAATCGCTACCCGACGTTCCATACCGGTTCCAACGATTGGAGCCTGTGTCATTAGTAAAGGTACCGCCTGGCGCTGCATATTCGAACCCATCAAAGCCCGGTTGGCATCATCATGCTCCAGAAAAGGAATCAATGATGCTGCCACCGATACCATCTGCTTGGGCGAAACTTCGATATAATGTATATCTTCGCGGTTTACCACCGGATAATCGGCCCGACTGCGCGCCATAGTCCGTTCGGCACTGATCATACCATTACTTTCCAGAGGTTCATCCGCCTGGGCGATTATATATCTGTCTTCTTCATCCGCCGTCAAATAAGTAATTTCATTGGTAATTTTGCCTTTTTTCACCCTGCGGTACGGCGTTTCCAGAAAACCGTATTTATTTATCCGGGCAAAAGTCGCCATCGACGCTATCAGGCCGATATTGGGACCTTCCGGCGTCTCAACCGGGCAAATACGGCCATAATGAGTATGATGCACATCACGAACTTCAAAACCGGCTCGCTCACGAGTCAACCCGCCGGGACCCAGCGCCGAAAGACGTCGTTTGTGAGTCATCTCCGCCAAAGGATTTATCTGATCCATAAACTGGGAAAGCTGCGATGAACCGAAAAAGGTTTCAACCACAGCCGATACGGTTCGGGCATTCACAAGCAGATGTGGTGTGACCGATTCATTGTCCTTAAGAGATAATCTTTCGCGAACAGATTTGGCGACGCGCGACAAACCGACCGAAAACAGATTCGATAAAAGTTCGCCGACCGTACGTGCCCGTCGATTACCGAGATGATCGATATCATCGACAAAACCGCGACCGTTTCGCAATCCGATCAAATATTTTATAATAGTCTGAAAATCCTGAATATCAAGAATCGTTTTTGACAGGGGGATATCATATCCCAGACGCTGGTTAATCATGTACCGACCGACCTCGCCAAGATCATACCGTTTCTCATTAAAGAACAGCCGCTCCAGGAGAGCTTCGGCCATTTCCATCGTTGGCGGTTCACCCGGTCTTAACAGCGAATAAATTTTCGATAAAGCTTCTTCGCGGTTTTTGGTCGTATCTTTTTTAATGGTATTTACTATAACCAGTGCATCGCGCTGGTTTTCTTTCTCGATAACCTTTATCTGTTTGACACCCTGTTCCCGAAGCTTACTGACCGAATCGGCGGTCAGGGGGTCACCGGTCGAAGCCAGAACCTCACCGGTTTTTTTATCAACAATCGGCTCGGCCAAAACCATCTCTTCGAATTCTTCATCCTTTTTGCCGGCCAGCTTGTGTGTCGTAATATTATGGAAAATTTTAATCAGCTCTTCATCGGTTGCATATCCGAGGGCACGCAATAAAGTAGTAACCGGGACTTTTCTCCGGGAATCAATATGGACATGCATAACGTCGCCGATGTCAATGATAAACTCCAGCCAACTTCCGCGATACGGGATAATTCTGGCCGAATAAAGCAGCTTGCCGTTGGGGTGGGTCAGTTCGTCAAAGAAAACGCCCGGCGATCGATGAAGCTGACTGACAATAACACGCTCCGCACCATTGATAATGAAGGTCCCCCAGCGAGTCACAAGCGGCAACTCACCAAGGTAAACATCCTGTTCGATGACATCCTTGACTTCCTTATTCTCCTCCTCACCCTGTTTGGCAATAAGCCTTAAGGTCGCTCTGAGCGGAGCGGCATGAGTCATATTTCTTTCACGACATTCATCCACTGAATATCGCGGGGTCCCCATCGTATAATGAACAAATTCAATGGAGAAATTTTCATTAATATCGGTGACCGGAAAGATATCATTGAAAATTTGCTGAAGCCCCCGATTTTCTCTTTTATCGGGTGGTGTATCCAACTGCAGGAATTTGTGGTACGATTCTAATTGAACCTCCAGCAGATTGGGCATTTCAGCTGCTTCTTCGATCCGCTGATAACTAAATCTGTCAATTTTGGTTTTGCGTGCCAAAATCTCCTCCTCCAAAAATAAACTGGGAAGGCCCCGGTGCCAAAATTTTAAAATATGGTAGTTATAAAAACCGCGTATGAAGATAATCTAAACGAATCATCGGCGGCTCTGTACCTACCTTGTGCTTTCTCCCGGCAAATATATTTTGCCCGCGGAGCATAAATTATACAGATCCATCGCCGGACTTCACATAACTTAATAAAAGTCCGCTATGTTATCCGGTAAAACAGACCCTAAGGCCAATAGTTCCCGACTTTAATCAAGTATTATTTGATTTCAACCTGGGCACCGACCTCCTGCAATTTTTCCATTGCAGCTTTGGCCTCATCCATGGAAACACCCTCTTTTACCTTAGACGGCGCTCCATCAACCACATCCTTGGCCTCCTTCAATCCGAGTGACGTCAATTCGCGGACAACTTTAATAACCTGGATTTTCTTGTCTCCGGCAGCATTTAAAACCACATCAAACTCAGTTTGCTCTTCAGCGGCGGCAGGAGCTGCGCCACCGGCAGCCGGAGCGGCAGCTACGGCGGCCATCGGAGTCACACCAAACTTGTCCTGAATCGCTTTTGACAAATCAGCCAGATCCATTGCAGACAGAGTTGAAATCTTCTCTACAATCTCATCGATAACAGCATTGTCGGCCATTTTATTACCCTTTCATTCTCTTATTTTCTTAACCAATCAATTTTTACGCGACGACCACCCTCGCAAATCAACCGGAGGGGTATATCCGGTTAGAAGCTTGATTCGCCGGGCCGTTAAAACCCCTGATATTTATTCTTTCGATTTGGCCAATGCCTCCACTGTTGCCACCAACTCCTGAAAAACACCGTCAATGTTTGATATCAGGCTGCTGATTGGCGATTCAATTGCCGAAACCAACTGGGACAGCAAAATATCCCTCGGCGGAAGTTCCGCCAAACGGACAATATCCGCGCCCATAAACAGTTGATTATCAACCCAAAAGGCCTTTATAACAGGCTTTTCTTTATCTTTATAAGAATCATATAATATCTTCGCCGGGACTGCAGGATCATCGCTCCCAAGAGCGATGGCGGTCGGGCCGGATAAATATTCTTTGATTTCATTTAATCCCGCATCAGTTGCGGCGATTCTCATCAGCGTATTCTTGGCTACCAGATACTTGATCGAATTTTCGCGCAGATTCTTTCTCAAAATGGTTATATCGGCGACATTCAAACCGGAATAATCGGTGATGAAAACTGAATTGGCTTTCTGAATCTCTTCTTTCAAGACCTGTACTTTTTCTATTTTTTCCTTATTCGGCATCTTTCCATCCTCACCTTTTCATCTCAAGCAGAAGAGCCTGATGATCCAGTTTCAAGCCGGCACCCATTGTGGAACAGATGGCCAGACCTTTCATATATGTACCTTTGGCCGACGCCGGTTTGGCCTTAATCAGAGCATCCACAAAAGTGGTTACATTTTCAGCCAACTGCTCTTCGCTGAAAGATACCTTACCGACCGGAACCGCCACATTTGACTGACGATCAACCCGGTATTCGATACGTCCCGCTTTTAATTCTTTAACCGTCCGACCAATATCCATCGTGACCGTTCCCGATTTCGGATTTGGCATCAATCCCCGGGTACCAAGTACTTTTCCCAAGCGACCGATTACCTTCATCATATCCGGGGTCGCCACGGCCACATCAAAATCAAGCCAGCCGCCCTGAATTTTTTCAACCAAATCCTGCGCCCCGATATAATCTGCCCCGGCCTCTTTCGCTTCTGTTTCTTTCTCGCCGGTGGCAAAAACCAGAATGGTGATCTTTTTGCCGGTGCCGTGCGGAAGGGCCACCGTACCGCGCACCATCTGGTCGGCATGTTTGGGATTAACTCCCAGACGCGCCGCAACTTCGACCGTTTCGTCGAATTTACAGGTCCCGTTTTCCTTAATCAGTTTCAAAGCTTCACCGAGTCCGTAGGCCTTTTTACGGTCCACATTCTCACGAATGCCTCGATACCTTTTTGAATGTTTCATAAGCTCCTATTCTCCCCGCAACAACCCGTTTGAAGCAGGTGCAATCGAATTATAAATTTAACCTTCTATTTCAAGGCCCATTGATCGGGCCGTTCCGGCAATCATGGTCATCGCCGTTTCAAGCGAAGCGGCATTCAGATCTACCATTTTTAGTTCGGCGATATCGCGTAACTGCTTGGAGGTAACTTTCCCCACCTTGTCGCGATTCGGCTCGCCGGACGCCTTTTGAAGATTGGCCACTTTTTTCAACAGAACTGCGGCCGGAGGCGTTTTGGTAATAAATGTGAATGTCTTGTCGACATAAACGGTAATAATGACCGGGGTTATAATTCCACCCAGATTCTGGGTTTTGGCGTTAAACGCCTTGCAAAATTCCATAATATTGACGCCATGCTGGCCCAGGGCCGGACCAACCGGCGGTGCCGGATTCGCATTTCCTGCCGGAATTTGCAACTTAATCGTAGTATCTACTTTCTTAGCCAATTTCTATCTCCAGTATAAATAATTGCTTTATGACTTTTGTTTGACAGGTTCAATTTGCAGGAAATCAAGCTCCACCGGTGTTGGCCGTCCGAAAATAGAGACCATCACCTTAATTTTCTTGCGCTCCATATTAACTTCGCTGACGAATCCGGAAAAATCCGCAAACGGGCCATCAATGACCTTCACCGAATCACCCGCCTGATATGGGACATCGGTCGGCTCGGCCGTCCGTGATCGATCCACCTGACCCATAATTCGTTCAACCTCATTACCCTTTAAAGGCTGAGGTTTTCCCGCCGCACCGACAAAATTTGTAATCGAGGGCGATGATACCACTAGATTTTGCGTTACCTGGTCAAGATCCATCTCGACCAGAATATAGCTGGGAAGAAACTTCTTTGTCGAAGTCGAACGCTTCCCCTGCTTCATTTCGGTTACCTGCTCGGTCGGAATCAGAATCTGTCCGAATTTGCCCTCAAGACCGGCGGTGGCAATTGCCGATTCGAGAAACTTTTTCGCTTTCTGTTCGTGACCCGAATAGGTATGAACCGCGTACCATTGCATGGTCATATCTTCCACAACCTTATCCAAAAATAATCCGCGTTGCCGCTGATAACAGACGATCCACAAATCCGATAAAAATCGAAACGATCAATGTCACCACGACCGTCACAATCGTTGAGCCGATCAATTCCCGCCGCGTCGGCCAGGTGACCTTTTTCAACTCGGACTGGACTTCTCTTAAAAACTTTACAACTTTGCCAAACATTTTTTCACCTTAATCTATACAGGCCAGGAGGGACTTGAACCCCCAACATCCGGTTTTGGAGACCGGCGCTCTGCCAATTGGAGCTACTGGCCTGTCAAAACTCTTTCTTTACCTCGTCTCCTTGTGAAGCGTATGTTTATTGCAATAAGGACAAAACTTGCGAAATTCCACCCGATCCGGATGAACCCTCTTGTTTTTACTGGCGTTATAGTTGCGTCGTTTACATTCGACACAGGCCAGTATTACCTTATCCCTCGGCATATAAACAATCTTTGCTTTCTTTACTCTATTACTTCTTCAATAACACCGGCGCCGACCGTTCGGCCGCCCT
>CAZJLX010000040.1:0-11185 GCA_964546545.1 uncultured Ignavibacteriaceae bacterium
AATCATTATGTCCTTGTCTATCCAAAACACAGCCGGAATCGGAAACCGTCATTTGTTGTCCTCACATTGCGGAGTATGACAGCGTTCATCACGTCCGCAACAGGTTTTACCGGTTCGCTCCATCGGACAATTATTTTCCTGCTGTCTGTATTTTTGAGAATTACTCCCCTCGGAAATAAAACCAATTCCGCCGCTAATCAACCGTTCTACCCGGCCATGACATTCGGGGCATTCATTCACAGGATTCTCAGTGATAGCCTGCCGGCGTTCAAAACGCAGGCCACAATCTTTGCATTCATATTCGTAGGTTGGCAAATCTATGCTCCCAAAGATGTCAAAGGTTTTGATAATGATTGAAATAGAGTTTCAAAATAGATGGAATATTCAGGCAAGGCCTCAACAATAAGTCTCCCTTCGGAGCAGATCTCGGCAATCTGGCGATCATTTGGTATTTCGAGTAAAATGTCGATTCCCTGTTGATAACAAAACGTATGAACACGATCATCACCCATTCCACAACGATTAATGACTACACCAAAGGGAAGATTTAATTCACGAACCATATCTACGGCCAATTTTAGATCATTTAAACCGAAAGGAGTCGGTTCGGTGACCAGGATGACATAATCGGTATCTTTTACAGCTTCGATGACAGGACATGATGTTCCGGGAGGAGAATCGATTATAGTCAAATCTGAGGCGTTTATGATGTTTTTAAGATATTTTATAATCGGTGGTGATAACGCTTCGCCAATATTTAATCTGCCTTCGTAGGTGACAACATTTTTACCGGTTCCAAATTTCACAACTCCGATTACTCGATCGACTTCTTCAATGGCCTCCTGCGGGCAAATATGAAAACATCCCCCGCAGCTATGACAGAGAGATGGAAAAAGTAAAACCTTTTTGGCTAAAACCGCCAAGGCATTATAGAGACATATTTCGGAGCATTTTCTGCAAAAATCACATTTGCTTTCATCAACTTTGGGGATTTTCACCGCGACTTCGTACGTCCGTTTCCAAACCGGTTTTAGAAACAGATGCCCATTGGGTTCTTCAACATCACAATCGACGTAAACAGTCCTTTTACCTATGTTCACCAAATAATAGGCCAGATTGACGGCAACCGTGGTTTTGCCTGTTCCACCTTTTCCGCTGGCAATTGCTATTTTCAAAACAATATCATCTCTCTATTGTTTTCTGGACATCATGTTGCCACACTTCGGACATTTTATCTTATAACAGGGCAATCCCGGCTGATGTCGAACAGATTCACCGCACGACATACAAACACATTCGCCACCGGGACCAAAGCCCTGACCGCCACCGCGACCTTTTCCGCCGCCTTGACCGCGACCGCCGCCACCGCCTTGTCCTCCACCCTGGCCACCACCCTGACCACGACCGCCACCACCGCCTTGTCCTCCACCCTGGCCGCCACCCTGACCGCGACCGCCGCCTGGCGGACAAAGATTGATACTATCCTGCAAAGAGACTCTCGGATATTTGAATATCATTTTCCCTTCTCCTGGGTTTCTTTGCTCTTGCTAAGTGTTTCGATTCGAGAATTGATTTCCTGCAAAGTCTGGCTTATATTTTTGGCCTGACTTTTTAAATAACTCAATTCTTCCTGTTCACTCATCGCCGGTGAATCATAAAAACCTGGAGGTACATTATTAGACCAGCCGCCTCCTCTGGCCCATCCGGGTTGACCAGTCATATAAAAACCATATCGATTACCTCTGCCTCTACCCATACCCATACTTCTGCCTCCGCCCATACCACGGCCAAATCCAAAATTTCCTTTTGCGCGGGGATTAAATCCGGGATTCATAAATCCGGGTACATCATAACCGGCGCAATAACCCATACCGCGGCCAGTCATAGCACCAGCTCCCCGTGGACCTGTTTGATCACCTCTTGGCATTTTTAGTACTCCTTTTTAATTGTCAGTTATTTTTTTCTGGTTGTTACTTTCCGATATTTCCACTTCATCGGTAATGTCAATTACCTCAACTTCGCGGAACTTTGGTCCGGACAGCTTTTTAACAACCCTGCTTACCAGTTGACGACTGATGCTGTCCGGTCGACGCAGATCATTGATTATAAAACCGATAACCGGGGCGGCCAGTGAGCTGATTCCCACGGCTCGTCCTGTCTTCGATTTCATCATACCCCTGAATCGGCGGCGGACTTTTCCGTCCTGTTTCTCGCCGTTATCTGTTTTCATTCTATTCGGCATGGCATTATTATCCTCATGCGGGGCTGGTCCAATGCCCCTCTACGTTAGCCCCTTTTGCGATTTGAAGTTTATCTTCCATGGCCAGCTTGACCGCCTCCTTGACCGTCCCATTTGACCAAAGAGCAGTGCTAATACCGGCCGCATTGAGAGTCGTATAAGCTTTGGGACCAAGGTTACCGGAAATGACAAGGCTGACCTTTTGTTCGGCCACATGTTGGGCCGCCTGAATCCCGGCGCCCTGGGCGGCTTGAATGTTCTGTACATTGTCAAGTACACTGAAATTTTCTGTTTCAGTATCGTATATTATATAGTATTTCGCCCGCCCGAATCTGGGATCGACCTTGCTGTCCAAATCTTTGCCTTCCGAAGAAATCGCTATTAGCATAAGACCTCCTTAATTTTTTAATCTCTTTCCAAACCTTCTCTGTCTTTGATGCCCCCTTTGATTAGGTCCGAATTTATTATTTCGACACCCGGGCATATAGAAGTTGCCGCCATGCAATTCGCCCTCGATATATGCGGCCAATACATTCTGAATTGAGCCGCGGATAAATGGAATGACCTCAATTTGTGAAGAGGTTAAAATTTGATTCATCTGGATGGAGATTGCTCCGCAAATCAGTAAATTGATCCCCTGATTTTTTAAAAATTCGGTTTTATGGATAACATTCAGATTAGGAATATCCAACAAATGACGGCCGATTTCTATTTTATCTTCCAGATCAATGACCATTAATTGGCTGGCAAAATCCATAACCGGTGAGACCCGGTCATTCCATATCGATATTGCAACTCTATTTATCATATCTGAGATAAGAACAAAATATATGCCGACTTCTCACAGCGAAAAATATTAACCATTTAACGCATTAAATTACAATAGGTTAAGCTTGATTATTCGAATTGATTCTATGCGATTCGATTTGATAATATTGCAATATTGCAATTATTATGAAAGTATGGCTTGCATTAATGCAATATCAATCGACAGGATTGATATTCAGCTTTTTCATTTTACGCCAAAGCGTCGTTGTGTGCATATTTAGATGTTTGGCCGTTTTACGGCGGTTCCAATTTAATTTGTTAAGGGTTCCGATAATAAACTGCGCTTCAAGATCATCAATTGATCTTATTTCTTTATTTTCGTCACTCTCTTCCGGACGAAGGTTCCCGGGTAAATCTTTGATCTGAATTTCACCCGAACGATTTAATACAAAAGCATGCTCAATGATATTTTCCAATTCGCGAATATTCCCGGGAAAATTATGATTCATAAGAATCGTCAATGCTTCGGTTGAAATACCGGTAACAACTTTTTGTTTAAATTTGTTAAATCGCGATATAAAATGATTAGCCAAAAGAGGTATATCCTCTCTTCTCTCGCGAAGAGGAGGCAATTTTATTTTTATAACATTGATACGGTAAAATAGATCTTCACGAAATGATCCGTTTTTTATTTGCTCTTCCAGATTTTTATTTGTGGCTGTAATAATTCGTACATTTGCCTTTACCGATTCCGTACCACCCAACGGTTCATATATTTTTTCCTGCAAAACCCTGAGCAAGCGGGCCTGCAGTGCCGGAGAGATATCCCCGATCTCATCTAAGAATATCGTCCCTTTTTCCGCCAGGGCAAAGCGACCCGGTTTGTCTTTCCGTGCGTCGGTGAAAGCACCAGCCTTATAACCGAATAGCTCCGATTCCAGCAGTGAATCGGGCAAGGCGCCGCAGTTAATAGTTATTAAGGGATGGTCCATTCGATGAGACAGCCTATGAATTGCATTTGCGAATAACTCCTTGCCGACCCCGCTTTCTCCTTCGATTAAGACGGTACTATCGCTTTCGGCTATGCCGGGGATAATATCAAAGATCTCATGGATTTTTTTATTTTTACTTATTATATCCTGAAAAGAGTAATTTTTATACAATTGACGCTTTAGCTCTTCAACAGTGCTAAGATCCCGAAATGTTTCGACTCCTCCGATAATATCACCCTCGCTGTTTTTAAGCAAGGCGGTTGATATCGAAATAGGTACTGTTACACCCTCCGAATTAATAATGTAAATCGGTCGATTAATAATCTGTTGATTGGTTTTTAATGTCTCGCGCAAGGCACACTGATTTTCGCAGATTGAAGCTTTAAAAATGTCACAGCATTGCTGCCCGATAGCCTCCTCTTTCGAAATCCCGGTAATAATCTCAGCCGCTCTGTTAAATGATCTGATACGCCAATCGCGACCCACCGTAAAAACACCGTCGGCAATTGAATCAAGAATAATATCGTTGGAATCGATTTTACTTTTATCTTCACTCATAGGTTTCAATTCATTTTCAATAATATTATAAGAAATAAATTGCAAAAATGCAAGCAGATTACAATTATGCAATATTTGTCTGATAAATGAATCAATCCAAATAATTGCTAGCCGATTTTTAACTTATTTTTACCGGGTATGTTATGTAATCCGTAAAAAAGGGGAATCAGATATCGATACCCATCGTCTTAATTTTTCGCCACAGAGTCGAGCGATGCATGCCCAATTCGTTTGCGGTTTTAACCTTATTTCCGTTATATCTTCTTAAAGTCTCAAGAATAATATCCTTTTCATTCTGTTTCCGGCTATAGCCACCATTGACCGGAATGGATCGTGAAATAATATGTTGCGGCAGATGTTCGACACCAATCACCGAATCATGACAGATAACAAAGGCATGTTCAATGGCGTTTTCCAATTCGCGCACATTTCCCGGTAGTGGGTGTTGCCGGATAACCGCCAGAGCTTCGGGAGATATTCGTTCAATAGGTTTACGATTCTTTTTACGAAATTTTTTAATAAAATAATTGACCAGCAGAGGGATATCTTCGGGACGTTGCCGCAGAGGTGGTATATCCAAATCAACGACATTGATACGATAATAAAGGTCTTCCCGAAAGCGCCCCTCGCCAATCGCATAGTCCAGATTGGTATTGGTTGCCGCTATAATACGGGCATTGGTATGATAGGCTTTGGTGGAACCGAGCGGACGATACTCACCATTGTTTAAGACCCTCAGAAGTTTCACTTGCAACGCCATATCCATCTCGCCTATTTCATCGAGAAGCAATGTCCCGTTGTTCGCCATACTGAATTGTCCGGGCTTATTGCGTTTGGCGTCGGTAAAGGCTCCCTTTTCATAACCGAATAATTCGGATTCGAGTAAATTGGCCGGCAGGGCCGCGCAGTTAATTTTTATATATGGCCCGTAACGGCGAGGACTTAAACCATGAATAACCTGGGCAAAAAGCTCTTTGCCCGAGCCGCTGGGACCCCGTACTAACACATTGCATTCGGATTCTGCAATATCAGGAAGTAAGTTAATAATGGCCTGCATTTTTTGATTAACGCTGATGATACTTTTGAGTGTACTTTTCTGATTAAGGCTTTTTCGAAGGAACTCAATTTCAGCAATGTCTCTGAAAAATTCGACCGCGCCGATTAATTCATCATTCTCATTTTTAAGCATGGTTGTGGTTACGCTGATTGGCAGTTCTTTACCGTCACGCGTAATAATTGTGACACGAGCATTATCAATCGGACCATGCGTTTTAAGCGTGTCTTTAAGAGCGCATTGACGATGGCAGACTTCGGTCCTGAATATGTCAAAACAATGATTACCAACAGCCTCGGACGCTTTAAAACCGGTTATTCTTTCGGCCGATTTATTAAAGGAGGTTATTATACAATTTTTATCAACAGTAAAGACACCTTCACTGATGCTATTCAAAATCAATTTTGTCAGTTCTTTATTCATAAACAAATTTCATTCTATTCCTGCCAACTTTAATATATAGTCTCCGCCCCTTAACGCAAGATTATTAATAACAGGTTCTTCCGAGGTTATCCTATACCTTAAGATTCCGATGAGTAAAATCCAGTTTTTTCCATTCCGTATTATCAAGCCCCAGTTTATCGGCGATAAGAACCGCCCGGCTGTTCAGATAAATCTGTTTTGGCCCTTTGGGGCCTATGAGAACGACCGGTGAAATAAATTTTTCGGCGAATTCCTCTATCTGAAACCGGCCGAATTTAATGCCCTTAGCAATGTAGCCCAATACCAAAACCTGGAATTCATGAACAACCAGGCAGCGATGTAATTCTGTCCATTCGGCATGTTCGCAGAGCCGGAAGCCGACATCAAGATAATCTCCCGCTCTTTCATCATAATACATTCTTAACTCTTTTTCCTTTTGTATAGCCAAACGGGATCGTTCGTCAGGCCACATTTTTTCGATCGTATCCTCATCGGCGCTATAAGGATCCGACAGAAAATGAAACACATTTAACTGCAAAGAATGTAATTTTGACAATTTAAGGGCATAATCAAAGGCCCAATCCCCCTGATCGGAATAATGGGCACAAAATCCTACCGCATTTAAAGTCGGAGTTGCCATGTTTGCCTTCCTTTTTAATATTCTCCATATTTTTTTCTAATTTATTTTTTATGAATGCGCTTGTACTGCTTCCTTTAAATAAAATTCGGAATAGACCGCACCAATCGGATTATTGGCCAGCGACTTATCCTTGATAAACAGTCCGGTTGCGGGAGCCTGACTGGCCTGCATAAAGATACAATCAGCACCCATGCAAAGACCGACCATTATATTAAGATCGGTATTCAGCCCATTTAATACCTGAGCCTGTCCCCACGGATTACAGGATACTTCCCCATCCGTTTTTTGTCTATCATATCTCGTTGTTGTATTTTGGGGATGATTTTGTGCCAGCCCACCTACCTTACAGCATACGGGAAAGACAGTGAAAAACCGGCGCAGGACTCTCGCCAGTATTTCAGTCGGCTCTTCGAGATCCAGACAATAGGCAATGCCTAAACGTTCATATTGCATTTCAAGACAGAAGTAGATCAGTTCCGACAGGCGGCAAAGAGTTCTCTCCTTCTCACTGGCGATATCAATGGCCGCATCCAGCATATGCGCTAATTCGCTGTTTGTCTCCGATTGCCCGTTAAAAACAGCCGAAGCTGTCTCGCACACCTTGCCATCAAGACAGACTCGATTGGTACAAGACAGGCAATCTAAAACATCTTCTCTATCCCTTTTATTGTCCTCTGTTGCTTTAACAGAATCGGAATTATCAACCTGATGCTGGTCGGTCATAATTTTCCTGCAATAATCAGATTCACTGCCCGAAAAACCAAAACCCTGACGCAACTTACCGGATTGTAAGGCCTGAATAATTCTATCTACGGTGCAAGCTACATTATCAATTATCGCCAGGTTTCGAGAGCGCAGAAATTCTTTACAGTCGCCGGTAATACCACCGCATACCAGTGTATCGACTCGATTCTGAAGCAACAGGTCGCACAGATCCGGAAGATTTAGATTATTCGCAGGGATTCTTTTTTTCGAGCCTATCCCGTTGCGTGTCTGCGATACAAATAAAATCGAATCCGCATAAGTGCAACGAGGCGAGACACGGTTTCCCAGCAATGTAATACCATATTTCATATACAGAATCCTTTCAGTATCACCTGCTTGCAATAATAATGCCGAAGCAATTATTCTTAAAAAAACAACTGTCGATGCAACGTATTTCAAAAAAAGTCATCGTTTCTCGAATTGATCGCAAGGTTATGTTGTACAAAGGCATATAATCGTTCTGTTATTTTATTTCTGTGATGATAGGCCAGAATTATATTCCAGAATTTATAATATGTCTTAATATTAATGTCTTTAATGTTGTATATACGGTCTCATATCGTTGCGTTGCGCAACCTATCGTTGCAACGGTTCAAACGTTTTACGGGTAATGAAGCTAACCCATAATAATATTTTAAAATGCCTGTATAAAATTATTGAATCGTAATACGATCACTGAACGGATGTTTTCAATTTCGTAATTCCTTGTTGTACTTATCATATAAACATTTTCGATAGTCTGTGAGTTACGACAAGCTAAAACGGAAAAAAAGTTATACAATGACTTTGGTATAGCGTTTGCTACATGCCGGAATAGATACAAAATAAAAATGGGAAAAATGATGAATAAAAAGATACTGGAGACACAGCCATTGCAGACTACAGCCGGATCCGCCAAACAATACCCTTATTACATTGAGAATCCTGTTACGGAAAATCGTGTTGAACGTTTTTTGGAAGCTTTTGCCGCAGTCCTACAGTTCAGTGATTATAAGTCGCTGCTTGACTCGTATTGCAGTTCCAATACAAAATGTAATCGCTGCGCGGTCGCCTGTCCTGTCTTTCTGGTAACCGGCGATCCCAAAGATATCCCCTGCTACAGAACCAATTTGATACTCGATATTTATCGGCGTTATTTTACAATCGGCGGCTCCATCAGAGCCAGATTTATGAATGGCTTCGAATTAACCGAGGATATCATTGATGATATGCTTAATGTTTTTTATCGTTGTACCGCCTGCCGCCGATGTACCAGTGAATGTCCAATGGGCGTCGATCACGGATTAATTACCAGATTGGCCCGTTACGTCCTCAGTCTTATTGGTATCGTCCCCAAGGCTCTTCAGATCAGCGTTCGCGAACAATTAGAGGGGGAAACACATAACACCTCTAAGGTTCCCAAAGCGGCGCTTATCAATACGCTTGATTTTCTTTCTGAGGAATTGGAGGATATTCTGGGTGTGAATATGAAATTTCCGGTTGATGAACAAAATCGTGACTATATCTTTTTCTGTGCTGTCAGCGATTATCTTCTTGAACCGGAGACATTAATGGGTAATGCCGCCGTCTTATATGCCGCCGGTGATTGGGATAAATGGACAATTGGAACCCAAAATTATGATGGGATCAACTACGGTTTATTCTATAGTGATTGGCATCTGGAAAATATAATTAAACAATTGGTCGGCGAAGTAACTCGTCTCAATGGCAAAAATATTCTCATAGGAGAGTGCGGCCATGCCTCACGTTCCGCTCACGATTTTGTACCTGTTTTTGCGGGCGCGGAAACATATCCGGTCATAAACTTTATGGAATATACCCTTCAATGCATCAAAAAAGGCAAAATTAAACTTGATAAGAATATTGTAACCGAACGGGTGACATATCACGATCCCTGTAATATTGCCCGTTCCGGATGGATAGTCAATCAACCTCGCCAGATCCTTAAATCATTTGTCAATAATTTCGTTGAGATGACACCCAACCGGCAGGAAAATTACTGCTGCGGCGGCGGTGGAGGTCTGGTTTCAGTTGATGAAATACATGAATTCAGAATGAGTGTTGCCGGGAAAGTCAAAGCCGAGCAACTAAGGAAAACCGGTGCCGAGATATGTATTGCCCCGTGCGCCAATTGCAAAAAGCAGCTTAAGGAATTGGTGGAGTACTATGATATTCCGTGCCGGGTTATGGGATTGCACGATCTTATATTAAAGGCGATCCACATGCCCAATGGAAAATCGCCGCAGGAACGCAAAGAAGAAGCCGCATTAATGGAAATGTAATTAAGTCATAGGATTATTTATGGAACAATGGATAGAATTTGCTCGAGGACCGTTATTCGCCTGTACATTTTTAATTATGGCGCTTGGTTTAATCAGACTGGTTATCATACAAATATATACGATATCTTCCGGTAGGGGCAGAAAACTTCGCAATACCCATTGGAAGAAAATTATGACCGATACGTTAAGCTGGATCGTCCCGATTCGTCATTTAATTCCCGGGACAAAAATCTTTTCGGTCGTATCCTGGCTTTGTCATATAGGCATAATTCTGGTTCCCCTCTTTCTGGCCGATCATATCGTCCTGTGGGAGGCCTTTTTCAAAATCGATTTGCCGCGGATCAATTACGGCCTGGCCGATTTCCTGACCCTTTTTACAATCGCCTGTTTAATCGTTTTGATGGGATTCAGAATTTTCCTGTCGCGCTACCGCGCTATGAGTAAAAAGATGGATTATATACTTCTAATAAATATCGGTATTCCATTTATAACGGGATACCTGGCCAGTCATCCGAACGTTAATCCATTCTCATGGAATGCTATCATGTTAATCCACATTTTAAGCGCCGAACTATTATTTCTGCTTATTCCATTCACCAAGTTGGCTCATATAGTGTTATTCGTTTTTGACAGGATTTCGGGTATTCACTGGCAGCTTCGTCCGGGTGCTGGAGACCAGGTGGCAGAATCTCTTTACGGCAAGGAGGCCAGGGTATGAGATATGGAATACTGATTGATACCACCAAATGTACGGCCTGCGAACAGTGTACTTTTGCCTGCGCCGGTCAGCATCAGATGACTCCCGAACAGACAATTAGGGAGAAGGTTATTAACAGCGAGGGTTTGTCGGCCAAAAAACTTACCAGTATTATTACAGTAAGTAACGGGAAGTTCGCGCGGAAAAGTTGTATGCATTGTCTCGAACCGAGTTGCGTATCGGCCTGTCTGGTGGGTGGTTTGACCAAAACTCCGGAGGGTCCGGTAATATATGATTCATCAAAATGTATAGGTTGTCGTTACTGTATGATTGCCTGTCCCTTTCATATTCCGCGATATGAATGGGACAAGAATGTTCCCTACATGGTTAAATGTGATATGTGTTTCGAGCTATTAAATCAGGGAAAAATACCGGCCTGTGTTGATGCCTGTCCCAACGGAGCGCTTAAATTTGGAAATCGAGAAGTTTTACTTAAAGAAGCGCATGCCACTCTTCAAGACGGGCAGGAAAAATACTTCAATCATATCTGGGGTGAAAAAGAATTCGGGGGAACATCGGTTTTATACATATCCGATGTTGGGTTGTCGGAATTGGGCTGGCCGGAAACAACAGCTCATTCGATACCGTCATTGACCGAACCTTTGGTTCATGCAACTCCATTTATAGGTATGACCGTGGCGGCCGGATTACTCGGAATAAACTGGACGATAAGAAGAAGAATGAAACTGGCGGGTGAAAATAATTCT
>CAZJLX010000041.1:0-11159 GCA_964546545.1 uncultured Ignavibacteriaceae bacterium
TTGAAAAAGCAAAAAAATTCCTGTTAGACAGGGAATTTTTCCGGCTGATTGATGAACTCGCCAAACAGAGTGGCGTTCTGGAACTGAAGCTCGATACTGCCGCCAAAAAAGAGGATAAGGAAAAAGCAAAATATATCGGCGTCGCATCAATCAAGCAGCTTAAAGAGATTATCAGCACGTTATCAAGGAAAAAAGAGGTTGCGGTCGATACCGAGTCGACCTCGCTTGATACGCTCAATGCCGAGTTGGTCGGCGTGTCACTATCCGGTGAACCGGGTAAGGCATACTATATTCCTTTGAACCATGAGGAAAAATCAAGAAATCTGCCGCAAAAAGAAGCTTACGAAATATTATCAGCTTTTCTGACCGATAAAAATATCAATAAAATCGGCCAGAATTTGAAATATGATCTGGAAATATTTCATCATGCCGGTCTGAATATTAATCCTATATACTTCGATACGATGCTGGCTTCATATCTGATTAATCCGTCCGGACGGCATGGCCTGGATTCTCTGGCGCTGGAGTTTTTTAATTATCGGATGCAGCCGATTACAGACTTGATCGGCAGTGGCAAAAAGCAAATCAGGTTTTCCAAGGTTGATGTTGATCGCGCTATTTTCTACGCGGCCGAGGATGCCGATTACACTTTTCGCCTGTATGATGTTTTGTCGCCCAAATTAAAGGAAAGCGGACTGGAAAAATTATTTTATGATATTGAGATGCCCTTAATAGAAGTTCTGGGGGCTATGGAAGAGGAGGGTGTCCGGGTTGATACTGAATATCTGGCCGGGATGTCGAAAGATCTTCATTCCCAGTTGGATAAACTGACCGCTGATATTTATTCCGAGGCAGGGCAGCAGTTTAATATCAATTCCACTCAGCAGTTGTCCAAAATTCTTTTTGAGGATTTAAAATTACCGACCAAAGGCAAAACCGCCAAAAAGACAGGTTATTCGACCGATGTTAAAGTGCTTGAAGAACTGGCCAAAGTACATGACCTTCCCCGTTTTATGCTTGATTATCGCCAGTTGACGAAACTTAAAAGCACTTACATTGACGCTATCCCCAGACTTGTCAATGAAGCCAGCGGTCGGGTGCATACCTCATTTAATCAGTCAATCGCCGCCACCGGTCGACTCTCATCGACCGATCCGAATCTTCAGAATATCCCGATCCGAACCGAAATCGGACGACAGATTCGCAAAGCCTTTATCCCGCGTGATAAAAACTATAAACTGTTGGTCGCCGATTACTCCCAGATTGAGCTTCGTATCCTGGCTCATTTTTCCAATGATAAAAAGCTAATAGAGGCGTTTAAAAATGGTGAGGATATCCACAGTCGGACCGCCGCCGAAGTTTTCGGAATAGATATACAGACTGTCAA
Source organism: uncultured Ignavibacteriaceae bacterium (assembly GCA_964546545.1). Taxonomy (GTDB): domain Bacteria; phylum Zixibacteria; class MSB-5A5; order GN15; family PGXB01; genus CAZJLX01. Next base: position 1,388 of record CAZJLX010000041.1, read on the forward strand.
CCCGGGGCAGCGTCGGGTGGCCAAAACAGCCAATTTTGCCGTTATTTACGGTGTCAGTGCTTTTGGCCTGTCGCAGCAAACCGATATGGATGTCACCCGCTCAAAGGAATTTATCGAAACCTATTTTAAGCGTTATCCCGGAATAAAAACATATATGGATAGTACAATCGAGGCGGCCAAAAAAGACGGCTATGTATCGACCCTGTTTGGTCGCATTCGGTACCTTCCTGAGATAAACAGCAAGAACTTTCAGGTGCGTCAGTTTGCCGAGCGAACGGCCATTAACACACCGATTCAGGGAACCGCGGCTGATATGATCAAAGTGGCGATGATAAATATTCATAAGAAGATGAAAAAACTCAAATCAAAAATGATTTTGCAGGTGCATGACGAACTGGTATTTGATGCGCATAAGGATGAACTTGACGCCTTAAAAGAAATTGTCAAAAATGGTATGGAACAGGCCGTTAAACTTAAGGTACCGATTGTCGCTGATCTTGGTTTCGGAGACAACTGGCTGGACGCGAAGTGATGATAATCGGCATTACCGGACAGATTGGCTCGGGCAAATCTGAGGCGGCCAAGATTCTGAAAAGACTGGGAGCCTTTGTTATATCGGCCGATCAAATTGGCAAAGAGGTGGTCGAGAAAAATAAATCAATATTAAAAAAACTGGCCGGCCAATTCGGCGATGATATTTTGACCCCGAACGGACGACTCCGCAGAAAAAAACTGGGGCGGATTGTTTTTGCCTCACCAGAGAAAAAGGCTGTTTTAAACAAAATCGTTCATCCGGTATTATTGCGCGAATTGAAAAGACAGGTTAAAACGGCGCAAAAAAAATACGATATAGTTGTCATCGATGCCGCCTTGTTGATTGAGTGGGGCTGGCAAAAAATAGTTGATTATACGATCCTTATTCATGCCACGGAGCGAATAAAAATAGACCGCCTGACAAAAAGTGGATATACAAGTCAGGAAGCGAAAAATCGGCTAAAATCTCAGTTGTCATATCGCATCTTAAGTCTGGCTTCAAACGCCATTATATATAACAATAAATCTCTTGAATCTCTTGAAGTTAAACTTCGAAAAATCTTGTCAAAGTTATCCTGAAAAGAGTTGACATCATATACTCTTCTGCTTATCTATGGCGAAGAAGAAAGTTAAAAAATTCACAAACTTTGGCCTTCGGAGGTGATATGTCACTCATAGATTCGAAGACAGGTAAAGTCAGAAAAGAGTATTCAATAGATGAATTAAAAGAGATGGCCAACTATATGCGCGGCCTTGATATGATCTCGCTCTGCTCCGCGAAATCCGGGCATTCCGGTGGGACTTTATCGATGATGGATATCCTGTCTGTTTTATATTTGAAAGTCGCCAATCATGATCCTGAAAATGCGAACTGGGAAGACCGCGACCGTATCATCTGGTCGGCCGGACACAAGGCGCCGGCGCTCTATGTATCACTGGCTGTTTCCGGTTATTTTGATGAATATGAACTGGCCAAATTAAGAATGTTGCACAGTCCATTTCAGGGGCACCCGCATCGCAAAGATCTGGCCGGCGTGGAGATCTCTTCCGGTTCGCTGGGTCAGGGAATGTCGGTCGCGGTCGGAAATGCCCTGGCGGCAAGACTGGATAAAAAGAACTATAAGGTTTTTGCGATTACTTCCGACGGCGAGCATCAGGAAGGCTCAATGTGGGAAGCGATTATGGAGGCGGGTAATTTTAGACTGAATAATTTTATTGCGATTCTTGATCGGAATATGCTTCAAATTGACGGCCGTACCGAAGATGTGCAGGCGCTCGAACCGCTGGTCGATAAGTACCGCGCTTTTAACTGGGATGTTATCGAGGTTGATGGCCACTCGGTTGAGGAACTGGTTAAGGCTTTTGAGAAAGCCTGTATATCCAAAGACAAACCGACTCTTATTCTGGCCAATACGATTAAGGGTAAGGGTGTCAGTTTTATGGAAGATGTTGTCGGCTGGCATGGCAAGCCACCCAACCATGAAGAAATGCTTAAAGCACTGAAAGAGTTGGGCCTGTCCGACAGATTTGATCTTGATCGATTTTTTAAAGGCGGGTCTGATTTTCAGGCCGAGGTTGAAAAAAAGCTGGATGCCAAAATGCCGAAATTCTCACGTGATTTCTGGTGGAACAAACAGGACAATATGAAAGTAGACATGGATCCGACCCGTAAAGGTATGGGACGGGCACTTGATGATTACGGCGATGATGAACGGGTGGTTTGTATCGGCGCCGATATTTCCGGCTCGATCACGATATCGAACTTTTATGAGAAACATCCGGAGAGAAAAAATCGTTGGATTTCGGTTGGCGTCGCTGAACAGGGTGGAACAACGGTCGCCGTCGGATTGGCCAAAGAAGGCAAAATACCGGTCTTTGGAACTTATGGAGTCTTTTCCTCCTCGCGAAATTTAGATCAACTTCGCGTCTCAGTCTGTTACGGAGATTTTAATGTCCTGATCGTCGGCGCACATGGCGGCGTTTCGGTCGGTCCGGACGGAGCGACACATCAGGAACTGGAAGCACTCTTCCAAATATGCGGCCTGCCGAATATGCATGTCGGAGTGCCGTGTGATTCAGTCGAAACCAAAAAAATGACTAAGGCGATGCTGTTTGATATTGTCGGACCGAAATATATCCGCTTTGCGCGTGAGGCGACACCGATCGTCAGCGATGAGAAAACGCCGTTTGAATTTGGCAAGGCCAATATCTATTTCTTCAAAGGCGAACAGGAAATGTTCAAAGACGCATTCGAGATAACGCCGGCGGCGAAATATGAAAATAAGAATGAAGATTTGACAATTATCTCCTGTGGGCCGGAACTTCCCGAATCACTTCGGGCGGCCTGGATTTTAAAAACCGACTATAATATCAATACCCGTGTGATTAATATGCATACTCTCAAACCGATGGATAATGAGGCCATTCTTCGTGCCGCAAGAGAAACCAAGGCGATTATCACCGCCGAGGAACATCAGGTTGGAGGCTTGGGTAATCGGGTGGCGGGTCTGCTTATGAATGAAATGAAAAGATTAAACAAGGTAATTCCCTTTGGGATGATCGGTGTTCAGGATAGATTCGGTGAGTCAGGAAAATCCTGGCAATTGGTCAAGGAATTTGGTGTTGCCGGTGAATATATTGCCGAAAAAGCTCGTCAGATTCTCGACTTGGGTTAAATGGCAAATTAATTTCGGGAGTGTGTTATGAAATTGGCTGAGAGAATGCAGCGGCTCGGAACTGAAACCGCTTTCGAGGTATTGGTGCGGGCCCGCCAATTGGAAGCCGAAGGGAAAGAAATGGTGCATCTTGAAATCGGCGAGCCTGATTTCGACACCCCAAAATATATCTGCGAGGCGGCAATTCAGGCGATTCGCGATGGTTATACGCATTATAATCCGGCGGCCGGTTATCCTGATATTCGCAGGATCATCTCCGATGAAATAAATAAAACGCGCGGATTGAAGACTAATCAGGAACAGGTGGTTATCACACCTGGCGGCAAACCGGTTATATTTTTCACTATTTACGCTCTGGTAAATAAGGGCGATGAAGTCATCTATCCCAATCCCGGATTCCCGATTTATGAATCATTCAAAAATTTTATCGGCGCCAAAGCGGTACCGATTCCTCTCCGGGAAGAAAATGATTTCCGAATGGATGTCAAGGAGCTGAAGTCGCTGGTAACACCCAAAACGAAATTATTGATTATTAACTCGCCTCAAAATCCGACCGGCGGTGTTCTGACCCATGAGGATCTGGAAGAGATAGCGCGTATCGCGATTGAAAATGATTTAATGATTCTGTCCGATGAAATCTATTCGCGGATTATTTATGAAGCCAAGTTTGAATCCGTTACGCAATTTTCGGGAATGCCGGAACGGACGATTATCCTGGATGGTATGTCCAAAACCTATGCGATGACCGGCTGGCGTCTCGGCTACGGAGTGATGAATGAAACTCTGGCGGCGGCGGTGGCACGCCTTCAGACTAACTCCAATTCATGTACGGCCGCTTTCTCGCAGATAGCGATGGGTAAGGCAATCACCGGACCGCAGGATGATTCACGAAAAATGGTCGAGCAGTTTAATCGTCGGCGTGACGTGATCGTCGATGGTCTGAATGCTATCGACGGGATTTCCTGCAAAAAACCGCTCGGTGCCTTTTATGCTTTCCCGAATATTTCGAAACTGGGTAAGACGTCGAAAGAGATGGAGGTGCTTCTATTGGAACATTACGGCGTCGCCGCTCTGGCCGGAACTTCATTCGGCAAATACGGTGAGGGCTTTTTAAGGTTTTCCTACGCCAATTCGATTGAGAATATCAATAAGGCGCTGGAGCGAGTCGCTCAGGCGGTTGCCGATTTAAAAAAATAAAGTCTATTTCATTTTTGCCCCAAGATAATTATCCCCGAGTTTGTTTTTATTTTAATCTTGATTCTATGATATCTTAAGATATTTTTATCTCAGCATGAAATATGGAATTATAATTAGAAATGTTACCGATCTACGGGCCAAACCGGATTTTCGTTCCGAACGTAAAAGCCAGCTTTTGTATAATGAGCCGGTGATTGTGGAGTCGAATCAAAATGGTTATTCCAAAGTAAACCAAACCGACGGTTATAATGGCTGGGTTGATGAAAAGTCTGTTTTTCTGATGAGTAAATCGGCTTGGATAAAATACTGGAAAAGTCTAAACGGGCGAATATCTTCACCGACGGCGCGAATTATAAGTAAATCCGATTTAATAGGCATTCCAACGTTTTTGTTTTTTGGTACAATGCTCTTGGTTATCCAAAGTCGATCAGGCCGAACTCGGTCAGGAATGCCTAATGGAGAAATATTTTATATCCGGTCAGGCAAAATTGAACGGCCAAAAAGTGATAATATAGATACGCCCGATATTTCACGAATTATTCGCCAGGCAAAAAAGTTTATCGGAACACCATATCTGTGGGGCGGAGTGACACCTTTTGGTTATGACTGTTCCGGTCTGGTTCAGATTCTTTACCGGATGGAAGGAATCAAGCTCCCGCGTGACAGTAAGGATCAGCAAAACGCAGGCATCAAAATTGATCGAGCTTCTATTCAAAAAGGTGATCTGTTGTTTTTTAAAGGGCATGTTGCGATGGCGATCGATTCTTTCAGGATTATTCATTCGTCACTGGGTGAGGGCGGCGTCGCGATAAATTCCTTGAACCCGGGTGATAAAAATTATCGCCCCGACCTTGATAAGACATTTATCTGTGCCAGGAGGTTGTTGAAATAAGGATTAAATATTTTCCAATCGAATTGCCTCTGAGAAAAACGTTTCGTGTCAGCGCGGCCTCAACCGAGTATAAAAAGAATTATATTATATCGATAGATAATATCTCTTTTGGCGAGGCGGCCGGTTCGATTTTTTATGGCCCGGATGAATCGACAATTGAAGAGGATATAATTCAGGCAATTGAAAGCCTGCCGTCCGATATAAAGAGTGTCATGGAATTAATCGATCTGGCGGGAAGAGAGATTAATCCGGTTTCAAAATCAGGCATATTATCGACGGTTCTTCACTACCTGTCATACAAAAATAACGAATATCCATGGAAATTGGTTGAAGTAGACAGGCCGGGCAAAATAGTCACATCATTTACGATAAGTATCGATCAACCGGAAAAAATGCTGGCCGAAATAAAACAATCCCCATATCCGATAATAAAACTAAAAATGGGATTTGAGGAAGATGAGGCCTTAATGCCTTTTTTAAAAGATATGAAAGATAAAATCTTTCGAATTGATGCCAACGGCGGCTGGTCGCCGGAGAAGGCACAAAAAATGATTTATCTGGCCAAACAGGCGGATATAAATATAATCGAGCAGCCAACAGCAGTGGAATATATATCCGAATGGAAATATTTAAGCAGGGGCTCATCGGTCAATCTGTTTATTGATGAAGGTCTGAACAGCCTCGATGATTATTATAAATATTCCGATTATGTCAATGGTATCAATATCAAAATGGCCAAATCAGGTGGTATACTCGAAGCTAAAAAGATTGCGCTTCGGGCCAAAAAGGATAAGATGAAAATCATGCTGGGCTGTATGGTTGAAAGTTCAATCGGGATTTCGCCGGCGATTTATCTGTCATCGATGGCCGATTATTTTGATTTTGACGGCCCGCTTCTGCTTCAGAATGATATTGCAACCGGAATTCAGTTTAATATTGAACAGATAGCAGTCGATGATAATATTATCGGTGGACCGAAAATGAAAGAAGAGTTTTTAAATGCGTAGTTTCCTTAGCATATCTGTCTTCATAATAATAATAGGCTCCGGCTTGTCGGTTTTGGCAGAAATACCGCAAATAAATGTTATCTATCCTAAAGAATGCAGCATGATCGGCACCGTTGATTCGACCTTTATCTTCGGTTCGGTTCAAAACGGCGACCAACTTATTATAAACGGTCATGATATTTCGATTCATGAGGCTGGCGGCTTTTTGGCCTTCCTGCCGATTTCTCCGGGTCATTTCTCATTTGAGTTGATTGCTATTAATGAAACCGATACAGCCATTTATTATCGAAATGTTTGTGTCCCGATTCCGAAGCAGTCATTTGATTTTTCAGCTTTGAAAATAGAGGACTGGAAAGATATCTCCAACAATATGGTGTTGGCGGAAGGGGATAATCTAGTCGTCGAGTTTCAGGCAACGCCTTATTGTCAGGCATGGTTTTCGATTCCGGGATATGCCGACTCGGTACCAATGGTTGAGATGCCTCCTCGCACCCAGCCCTACTGGGGTGAATCGGTTTTTGGTCCGGGGGCGATACCTGATTCAATTAAAATCAAAGGATATTATAGCGGTTATATGAAGATAAATAAAGAATCGCTGCCGGATTCCAGCCGAATCTACTACCACATTACGAGCCCGGATCTGAATTCCATATACGGTCAGATGTTAAATCGACCGGTCAATAAATTTAATTTTTCACTGATGGCTCTGCTAAAATATTTCGGTACTGTTCATACCGATAGCTCTGCATATTTTATAAAGATTAATCCGACCGATTACCCATTTCTGGTTGAATTCACAGATTCGGTTCAAACGATGCGGGTTGGACCGCTTAAGGGGTATCTCTCAATATTCCAGCCGAGAGGTATCAGGGCGTTGGTCGTCGGCCGTGAGGGCGACTGGCTAAAATTGCGATTAACGCCGACTCAGACCGGCTGGGTACACAAGGAGTCGGTGACATATCTGGATAAAAGTCGCCCGCCGATTATTTCCTATTTAAAATCGATCAGGACTTTTTCATTCGAGAATCGGCTCGAAATTAATCTGCCATTATCCGAGCGTCATCCATTCCGGGTCGAAGAAGAGGATGATAAAACGCTCAGATTGTACATGTACGGTGTCAATTCCGACACTGACTGGATTCGGTATGATTTTAAGGATAAAAATCTGAAAATGGCTATCTGGTCTCAGCCGGAACCGGAATTGTATTGTCTGAAGCTTATCTTTAATAATCCTATCTGGGGTTATGATACTTATTATGAGTCGAATACCTTAAAGTTACAGATTAATTATCCGCCGCAAGACATTGCCAATCTGAAGAATAAGATAATCGTCGTCGATCCGGGTCATTCACCTGATGCCGGAGCGATTGGCCCAACCGGGCTTAAAGAATCGGAGGCGAACCTGTCTATCGCGCTCGCCCTGAAAAAGGAACTTGAGAAAAAAGGCGCCACAGTCGTTATGACTCGCGACGATATGTCTGATTTGCCATTGTATGACCGACCACAGATTGCGGTTGCCGCCCAAGCCGACCTGTTTATTTCGATTCATAATAATGCCCTGCCAGATGGTGTCAATCCGTTTGTTAATAATGGAATTTCGACCTATTATTATCATCCGCATTCGATTCAGCTGGCCCGCGCAATTCAGACCGAAATGTTAAAAAAATTAAAACTGCCCGACTATGGTTTGTATCATGGTAATCTGGCGGTTAACCGTCCGACTCAATATCCGGCCGTGCTTGTTGAATGTGCCTTTATGATGATTCCCGAACAGGAAGCAATGTTAAAGGAAAAAAAATTCCATAAAAAAACGGCTCAGGCGATTCGTAAAGGGATCGAGCGTTTCCTTAAAGAATATGGCAGACAAATTTCAGATCGATAAACCGATTTTCTCTCCATTCAATATCACATTTTAAAAATATTCGTAACTTTTGCTCTCCGACATAGTATATTATCAACTTTAGGAAAAACAGCCTGAGATGACCGATACAGTTGAGAAAAAAGTAAAAAAACGAGCCGATTACACTGAGGGATCGATTATTCAGTCGATTCTGAAAATGGGTATCCCGTCGATGATCGGTTTTATGGCCAACCATATTTATCATCTGGTTGATATGTGGTGGCTGGCGCATCTGCCTGAAAAAGAGACGGCGGTTGCCGCGGTAACAATTTTCGCCAATATCTCATGGGTTTTCTTTTCGTTTAACTCCCTGGTTGGTCCCGGTTCGGTAGCGGTTATTTCTCGGCGTTACGGCGAAAAGGATTATGACCGGGCGGAAGCTGCAATCAAAGAGACTTTTATTCTCAAATGGATAATCGGGATGATTCTGGGGCTGGCTGGTTATCTACTGATCGATAAAATCGTCTATTTCGCCGGGGCGCGGGGGGAAACAATCGGCTTATGTATCAGCTACGGCCAGATTTTCTTTCTCGGTATGGGATTCTCGATGGCGACTTATTCGGTCTATACGGCCATGCGAGGTGTCGCTAATCCGCATATGGCGATGGGGATTATGCTCGGTTCGACGGTATTGAATTTGCTTTTGGACCCTGTCTTTATTTTCGGATATTTTGGATTTCCGCGTATGGGTGTGGCCGGAGCCGCCTTTGCCTCGATTTTATCATACACGCTGACCTTTACTATCGGGGTCGCAATCTTTTATGCGGGCGGGACCAATATAAAACTGCACCTTAGAGGCAAGGTCCCGATGTCTTTAAAAACCGCCTTTAAGATCGTCAGGATAGGTATCCCGATGTGGCTAGGGGAAATGTCCTTTTCGGGATCGCGGCTTCTTATTATGCCGATGATTGCGATTTTCGGCAATTCGGTCGTGGCGGCGTACGGGGTCGGCATGAATGTCTCGGCAATCGGTATCTCGATTCTGGTCGGAATCGGTCTCGGTTTGGCCTCGCTGATAGGACATAATCTGGGCGGCAATAAAAAAGAGCGGGCTAAAAAAACGGCTGATCAGGCTATTCTTCTGGCGCTGGGGATTATGGTGGCGATTGGTCTGATTGTAGTTACTCTGGCGCGACAGATTCTCGGTTTGTATTTTGATAATCCGGAGACGATTGCTTATGGCGTTACTCTGATGCGCATTATAGCGCTCGGCTTTCCATTTATCGGGGCTTATATAATGATTGAAGAGATATATACCGGGGTCGGTAAAAACAGTCCGGCCATGATTGCCAACACGCTCCAGGCATGGACTCTGCAAATACTCCCGATTTATGTCTTAACCAAAGTCTTTCATTTCGATCAGAATGCGGTCTGGTGGACAATGGCGGCTTCTTCGATGATCGCTGCGACCGGTCTTTATCTCTACTACCGCCGCGGCCAGTGGCTGCATGTGAAGGTTTAGCGGTTTTACAGCTTTCTGCAACGATATTAATCCGTTATCGAAAACAAAGCCATTTGACATTCTTTATTATTTATTGGTAATGTATTGTTAAATAGGATATTACAT
>CAZJLX010000042.1:0-11074 GCA_964546545.1 uncultured Ignavibacteriaceae bacterium
ATTATCGGCCAGAACCGGAACCGCCAGACAGAGAATCATCAGAAGCAAAAGCGATGTTGTTTTCAGTTTACCCATCTTGTTGCGAATATATGGATTGTCAGGTTTTTGTCAATAGTGCATTTTAATGACTGTTTACTTTATAAAAACATCAAGAGCGGTATTAAATTGCTCAATAAAATATTTGGCGTCCTCCGATCCGATTTTATTTAAGCCGTCTATCGCCTGCCCGAGTTTTTTCCTGCCGTCGGGATTTCCGCTGACAATATGACAAATTGCAATATAGCCCTCGGCAAGAAGCCTGTTTAAATCATCGTCAATTGCTTCGGCATGTTTGCTCGACTGCCCAAAAGCCTCAACCGCTTTATTATAATCCTGAGTCGCCAGGTATAAAGCGCCGTTTATCCAGTAAGCATAAGCCAACTCCATATCGCCCTCGGCCAGTTCTTTGACCAGACGCAGATTCAGTTTCGCCGCATCAAGGCCGGTGATTATATCATCATGGCCGATTTTAATATCCTTCTCGGCCCAGCCCGGCCAGCAGAATGAGGCAAGATTATATGATATAACCCGCGCCTCTTTTTTCAAATTAAAGGCCAACTCCGGATTTTCATTTTTTAACTCATCGGCTTTGGTCAGACAATACAAAATACCGCCCCGTGCGACGGCAATAGAATATTTCAGATTTTTTGCTTTCCAGTAAAATTCTTCGGTTAAAAATGAATAGTATGACGCGACCGAGTCTGGCTGCCCCAGATTATTAATATAACTTATCGCCTTGTATGAATCGGTGTCGCGCAGGAAAGCATTGACATTGTCATAAATACGCTTGCGGTTTTCATCCGGTTTATCCCCGGCAAAGACAAAGGTTGAGCATATCAGAATTGACAAAGACAGTATGATTATATTATATGATTTTTTCATTAATCCTCCTGCTTAGATTTCTCCACTGTAGTTTAAGCCTCTGCGAGGCTTGACGTCAAATCTCGAAGAGATTGCTCTCAACCATTATATTACTTTATCCGACCTACCATTTTTTTAAGAGTTGGTAGAATAAATATATAAATAATAATTACAGTCAATGCAAAGCATAAGGCGACAATAATATTTTTCCTGACAACGAAATATAGAAATGAAAGTGTATAGGCAATCATAAATAAACTCCAGAAGAGAATGAATTTGACAAATAGATTCTCTTTACGTGCTTTTGCGTCTAATGATGTTTCATTATCCTTGATATTATCTAAATAATATTTATTGTAGGTCTTTTTATAGGCCAATATTACGATTGGGGTCAATAGCATAAAGACAGGAATTATTAGTAGTAAGCTAAAACTGGTTGGAGCATTGATAATATTTGTAATAAAATAGTGAATTGCCAAAAATGTAAATGAATATACAATTACTATCAAAAGTATATCATAAATTGCCCATGCCCTATTTCTTCTGCTCAAAACAGTCCGCCCTTTAATTATTAATTTTACCTCAAGAGATTAAATTTCGGGAGGTTTCTCTCCCAGATGATTCTATCCAATCACCCTTCTTAAAAATCCGTCTGCCTTTTTTAATTTTTTCTCTGCCTCATCTTTATCAATGGATAACTTTTGCATTACAATTGCCGTTTTGACCGAGCCACCGGAGGATTTTAATAGCTTGTCCGCTTCCCTATAATCAATATCCAGAAACTCTATAAGTATCTTTCGTGAACGAGCCTCCAGCTTTTCCGAGCGCGCCTGAAGGTCAACCATCAGGTTGCCGTAAGTTTTGCCCGACAGGACCATCGCCGTAGTCGTTATCATATTCAGAGCCATTTTCTGGGCCGTGCCCGATTTCATCCGCGTTGATCCGGCTATCACTTCCGGCCCGACCGGCAGTTCGATCAGTATATCAGGTTTTACAGACAGACCTTCCGCATGGTTGCAAACAATCATCCCGGTCGGACATCCGATTGATTTAGCGTAAGTTATCCCCGAAATGGTATACGGCGTTCGCACCGAGGCGGCAATCCCAATAACGAAGTCGCTTGATATCAGATTTATATTTTTTAAATCGGATATCGCAGGCTCGGTGTCATCCTCGACCCCTTCTTTTGATAGAACCAGCGTCGCATATCCACCCGATATCAGGCCGACCACCTGCGATGGGTCGGAGCCAAATGTCGGCGGACACTCGGCCGCATCCAGAACTCCCAATCTACCTGAGGTTCCGGCGCCGATATAAATCAGCCGGCCCTTTTCCTTGAAAGCTCTGGCCGCTTGTTCGGCCGCGAGAGCTATCTGAGGTAAAGACCGTTCAACCACCCCGGCAACTTTTTTATCTTCGTTGTTGATTTTCCTGATTATTTCCAGCGGTGAAAGCTGGTCAATATCAATAGTATCCGGATTCATCTGCTCGGTCGCCAGGCGAGAGAGGATATTTATCAACTTTTTCTTTGACTCAGGCATCAAAGATAAATAAAGAAATCAAAGGCTCGAATGTAAAGTAAAAATAAGGATTACAGAAGAGTAACATGAATCGAATCGGGTCGACAGACAAGGAACGAGCCAAATTTACCGACCAGATATCGAAAATTGATATTATTTGGCAAGGCGTACGGCATCGCCGCCGGTAAAAGTGATTCATATCCCGGTGCAGCATAATAGCTGTAAACATGAACATAATACCAACCGGTATCAAGATTACCTGACAGACGAAAAGCATCGGGAGGAATATTGGTCGCAGTCGCTCCAGTGGTGACAAACTCACTATATCCGGCTCCGATATAAGCCGAATCCTTTTGTGTTACGGCGAATATATAGCCCTCGGCATTGAGCGAAACCTGCCAGTCAAGCTGGACCGCGCTTCCGCCCGGATTGACCCGATCTTCAGGTATCGGTAATGAATCCAGTCCAAAATCAGCCGGAACGGTAAACTGGAACGAATCGGTAAAACTGCCCTGCGATATTTTTAGATAATAGTTGCCCGCCGCCAGAGCCGCCGCCGAATCATAGTCTAAGATATAAACATCAGAAACTGTATCATAATTTAAAGTGTCATTATTTAGTCTGACTAAAGCATCGGGATAAGTGATTCCACCGGAAGTTAACGAGACAGAAATAGCCGCCTCATTAATATCGAGATTTTTGGTCAGGCCGCCAGCAATCGTTAATTTCTGCGGATTCTCCACGGACTCGATATTTTTATCACAGCCGGAGAAAGTCAGAAATAGCAACAGCAGGCATAAGATTGATTTAAATGTTACATTTCCCATATCTTTATATAGAATCGGAAGATTATAGCTATAAATTAAGCATAAACATAACTATATGACAGGCTTCTTCAAAAATTTTTGATAAACCAAACGGAGAGGTCTATTTACGCCTTTCTCTTTTAACTTGCCAAATTCTATGAATTTGCATAGTTTTACCATATAAATTATACGCAGATTCGGTTGTCGGGGAACAACTTCATGGTTGTAAATGTTTTATATTTTAAGAATAACATCCGATTAACCGGTCTGATAGGTAGAGAAATATAATGTCGGACCAGAAATCGGAAAACGAAAACAGAAAAAGATTTGAAACAGAGGCGCTGGTTCACATTGATTCGCTTCTTCGCACTGCCCTGCGTATGACTCGTGACGAGGGTGACGCCAACGATCTGGTTCAGGAGACATTTTTAAAGGCATATCGATTTTGGGATAAGTTTCAGGAGGGTTCTAATTGTCGCGCATGGCTTTACAAGATAATGACCAACATCTTTATCAACAACTATCGCGCCAAAGCATGGAAACCCCAAACAATTGATATTGAGGATATTGATGACAGCTTTTTGCACGGACAGCTTTCGGCCTTGGGTCCCAGCGATAATCCGGAAAAGCTCTTTTTTGACAAGGTCTTTGATGACGATGTTAAAGGGGCCATTGATGAACTGCCGGAAGATTTTCGACTGGTTACCGTGCTTTCTTTTCTTGATGGATTCAGTTATCAGGAGATTGCCGATATTCTTAATATTAACATTGGGACAGTTAAATCGCGGCTCCACCGCGGCCGCAAACTTCTGCAAAAATCATTATGGGATTACGCAGTCAAGAACGGTTTTGTTAAGGAAGCATCAAAATGACCTGTCAGGAGGCCTTAAAAAAGCTTTATGAAATAATTGATAACGAAGCCAGCCGGACCGACGTTGATCAAGTTAAAGAACATCTACATAACTGCAAAAGCTGCATGTCGCGATATGAGTTTGAAAAGCTCTTTAAGGCTTTTGTTATTGATAAAGTCACGACACCGGCCAAAACCGATCTGCTGAAGGCCGGAATTTTAAGTCGCTGCGATGAAATCGACAGGGGGCAGGCGGCTGGTAAAAACGCAAAATTGAGGTACTGGCCAATAATTACCGTTGCCGCGGCGGCATTGATTATCTGTATTATCGCTGCCTTTTCCACAGCCGAATTTTATCGTCATATTAAATTCACCAAGCCGATTGAAAAAATACATTTTCAAAGTTTCGCTTCTGACAATAGCCCAAATCCGGATATCTCGACAATGATCTCGGCCGGTAATTATATTACAAATGATATGCATCTGGCCTTGAGTGATGGGCCGGTCGATTATGAGATGATCGGAGCCGGATTTGAGTCGTTTCAAAATATTGAATTTATTCAGATAAAATATCTCCACTCCGGAACGCCGGTATCATTGTTTATTGGCCATGATGACGGCATCAATCTGCCCGATTTTAAAAAGAAAAAGATGGCCAATATTGAGTATTTTCATCATGTTTGTCGGGGTTGCCAGGTAATTTATTGGCGGACAGGCGGGCATATTGCGATTGCGGTTTCCGAGGATAAAGATTTGGATCTGACACGTTTGATAGCTACCGTCGATACGATCTAATAAAAAAATAGTTGCCAGTCGTTATCTAAATCCAATATTACCGTCGTATGTATAATCATATAATGATCCGGCGGACTAAATATATTATTTTGATTATTCTTTTTATTTCTCCGATTTATCTTTTTGCCGAAACGGAAATCCGTGACTCAACGGTTTTGCATATTGCTGAAAATATCTGGCGGAATAATCTTGACAGCGCCTTAATCGCATCGTAAAGACTGACGAATGATGAACCGGAAAATCCGCTCGGTCATTTTTTGATAGGTGCAATATATCTTACTCTTTCAGAAAAATATCGCAATGACAGCTTTAGGGATACGATTGGCAGTTGTCTTGATCGGGCGATTGAACTCTGTGAAAATAAAATTGAAGCGCATAACGAAAACGCTGAAATATATTTTATTCAGGGGGCCTCGTATGGCTACCGTGGGATACATAAAGCTTATCATGGAAGCTGGTGGGGAGCCTTTCGCGACGGATTACACTGTCATAACAGCCTGAAAAAGGCTCTCGAATATGACAGTACTTACTATGATGCCTACTGGGCGCTGGGAAGTTATCATTATTATAAAACGATAAAATCTAAAATCTTTTTGTGGCTGCCCTTTGTTTCCGACCGGCGCGAAGAGGGGATGAATGAAATCAGAATCGCCATTAAAAAAGGCCTCCTTGCGCCGCAACTGGCCCGTATGGCATTTTTGAGAATATACTTGTTCGAGGAGCAATATACGGCGATGGCCGCTCTGGCCGATTCACTCGATATACTGGTTCCCGATGATGCTTATATATTATTGTACTATACGGAAGCTCTGGTCGAACTGGACAGCTTGAATAAAGCCGAGCAAAAGCTGGAGCAGCTTCGTTTGATCTGGAAAAAATCGCCTTATTTCGACAGGCTGGGTGCCTTTGAAGCCGATCTGCTTCTGGCAAAAATTATTTATCGGGACGGCGATTCGGAGACAGCGGCAAGAATTGCTGAAAATATTCTGAAGTACGAAAAAGAACGCGATCAAAATGCTTACTTTGAAGAAACTTATGATAAGACGAAAAAATTCCTAAGAGATTTAAAATGATCGTCAAGGATTTATTGTTTATATGTTTGTTTTTATTTAGCGGATTAAATCTTAATACCCGTGCCGAATCTTTGTTGCCTGCCGAAAAGATAAATCAAATCCTGACGGGTCAGCAAGCGATGTTTAACGGGCAGTGGGATGTGGCAAAACAGATTTATGGAAATCTATATCAAGAAAGCTCTGATAATCCGGCTGGTTGTCTGTTTCAGGCGACGGTTTTGCAGGCTCAGATGATTGACCGGGAAGAAAATCTTTACGGCGAGTTATTAAAGATTAAATGTGATAGTACGAAATTACTCTGCGAAAATAAACTGGCCTATTGTACCAAACAGGATTCGGCTCTTTGTTATCTGTTTCTGGGGCATCAGTACGCCTATCTTTCGCTCTGGGAGGCACGTTTCGGATCAAAACTTTCGGCGCTCAATTATGGTTTTAAGGCTAAGGGGGAGTATCGTCGAGGATTGGAAGCTGACAGCACGCTATATGATCTGTATCTCGGCCTCGGTTCGTATCATTATTGGAAATCGGCCAAATCAGGCTTTTTCAGGTGGATTCGCCTTTTTAAAGATGAACGTGAAAAAGGTATCGAAGAGATCAAACTGGCGACTGAAAAATCATTCTTCTCAAAAGATATTGCCAGATCGGCGCTGGTCGGGATATATATCAATGAAAAAAAATACGACTCGGCGATTATTAATTGCGAACAGCTATATCTGAAATATCCAAACGGCAATTCATTTTTATGGCCGCTGGGTGAATGCTATTTTAAATTAAACAGATGTTCAGAGGCTTTTAAATATTATGATAAGCTGTTCGAACGGCTAATAATAAATCAGGGTAATTATTTCAATGTTATTGAGACGGTCTATCTGCTTAAAGAATGCTGCGAGAATATGAAACAGCCCGAACTTTGCGATAAATATATAAAATATCTGGAAAGTAATTATGAAAATATTCCAAAAAATATCAGACGGAAACAAAAAAGCAGAATTGCCAATATATTGGGAAGGTAAGCGGCTTAGCCACTGATATATCTTGAAAAGCAGCTAATTATTTATTTTATTTCGGCTATGAAACATAGTAAAGAAGAACTTTCGGTAAAACTGACCGCTCAGGTCTCCTGCGCCGGTTGAGCTTCCAAACTGGGGCCGGAGTTTCTGGCCAGGGTTATAAAAGATCTGCCGATTGAAATTGATCCGAATCTTCTGGTCGGTTTTAATAAGGCCGATGATGCCGGTGTCTATAAAATCAATGACAGGCAGGCACTGGTACAGACGGTCGATTTTTTCCCGCCGATTGTTGATGACCCATATACTTTCGGCCAGATAGCCGCGGCGAACGCCTTATCCGATATATATGCGATGGGTGGCCGACCGCTGACCGCCTTAAATATTGTCGCTTTCCCGGCCAAATCGGATCCTGATATTTTGAAAAATATTCTTCTGGGCGGTGCGGACAAAATTCATGAAGCGGGAGCGGTGATTGTCGGCGGACATTCTATCAAAGATCCTGAATTAAAATATGGAATAGCCGTGACCGGCATTATTGATATTGATAAAATAATCAGCAACGACAAAGCTCGACCGGGTGATATTCTTATTCTGACCAAACCGCTCGGGACCGGGATTGTCGCGACGGCTATAAAAAATCTCAAGGCCAGCGATGAGGATGTTAAAAATCTGTCGGTGCTAATGGCGCGGTTGAACAGAGTCGCATCGGAGTTGATGATAAAATATTCGGCACATGCCGCCACCGATATAACCGGGTTCGGGTTGCTCGGCCACGGTTATGAGATTGCCTCCGGATCGGATGTTTCAATGGAGATTCAATTTGATTCGATCCCGATTATAGATAACGCTCTTGAATTCGCCGCACAGAATCTGCTGACCGGCGGGGCCAAAGCCAATGAAACTTATCTCAAAGATAAGATCAGAGTTGAACGGGATCTTACTCGTCCCCAGATTGATATTTTATATGATGCCCAAACATCGGGCGGTCTGCTGATATCTTTGCCTGAAGATCAGGCGGAACCATTTCTGGCTGAAGCCGGGAAAGTGAATTTGACGGCGGTTTCAATTGGCAAAGTTATTGAAAAACAATCATCGACCATTGTTATAATTTAATCTCTTAATGCTTTGCAACAGCGTGATTCTGTTTTATCTTTATATTGATGACTATGCCGACAATCAAATCTGAGTATAAAACTTATCTATATTATGCTCTTATAATATTAATTGCGGTTGTCGGCGTTTATCTGCGTCTGAGTGATATAGAATGCGATCCACCGCTCTATTTTACCGGGTATGGCCAGTCGCTGTCGACCGATGCTCATCATTACAGCTATTTTGCACGCAATAAGATACTCTTTGACAGATGGGAGCTGTTTGACTCGGCCCGCTGGCGCGTTTTTGAGGTAACTCTGGTCTCCGGACTCAGCTATTTGCTATTTTCTCTATTCGGTGTCAGTCGTCAAATCGCCAATTCCCCCGGTCTGATATTTTCGCTTCTATCGATCTTTTTATTCGTCTTTACGCTTAAAGATTTTCTCAATCGTAAAGCGATCATATTGCTTTTATTTTTGCTGCTTTTTAATAAAACGCTGTTTGTTTTCGGGCGATTGCCTTATACGGAAAACGGTATGATTTTCCTTATGGTTTTAATCTTTTATCTATTTGTTCGCTTTCGGCAAAATCTTTACGGTCAAATTTTACTTGGTTTATTCTCCGTTCTTGCCGCTGTCGCCGGAAAAATATTCGGAATCTTAATACTGGCACCGATTCTCTTAACAATATGGTTTGAGGCCGGAGAGAAGCGAAACATAAGTGCCATCGTCATTTTATCGACTTCCATTATTACCGCTGCTATCTGGTTCGTGGCCGCTTACGGCACCGAAATCGGCTTGCTTCTGAACTACTATCAATCGCAGACAGTTGGAATCTATGGCGGCCCGGAGGCATTTGAATCGCCGATCCGCTTTGTCGAAAAGCTGATTTCATTTGGCAATGATGCGCGGTTTTATTACAACGCACCGGCTGTTGGTCTGGCAGGAATATTGGGATTTTTAATATTTCTGCACAAATCTTCCAGAAAAATGGTAATGGAGAATATCCCGTTTTTATTTATGATAATCTGGTTTACGGTCGGGCAACTGGCCTTTATGCCGGAAAATTACCGACCGTTGCGCTATATATATATGCTTTACTTTCCGCTTGGCGGAATCGCCGCCTATGGTCTGACTTTATTTGACAAGGATTTAAAGCTCAAATCCGCAAAGAGTCGACTTTTTTATATTGTTCTGTTTTTTGTTCTCTGGATTTTTATCGACCAGTTGTTTTTCAATGTTTTTTATATAAACGAGTTTGCCCGGATGAATGGCCTGCTTGTCTGGTATTCGTTGCCACCGGCTCTGATTTTAACATATCTGGAGTGGAAAACAGGCTGGCTCTTATATATCAGTCGCCGAAAAGTACTATATTCTTCGTTAATAATTATCTGTCTTTTCAATATATATAACTGCAGTTCCGAGTATATCAAATGGCAGCAATGGAAATCGTTTAATATTCAGGAAGCGGCTGAGGATATGGGTCGGATTTTGGGAGATAAGGCCGTTATATGCGGGCCGATCGCGCCGACCCTGCTTCTCGAGAACAAGCTTAAAGGTATGATTTACGCGGTCGGTATTACCGATAAAGATTCGGAGTTCTTTAAAAAATATCCGGTTACTCACTTTGTCGCCGATGTCAGAGGTTCGTCACAAATCACCGAAAAGTATCCGGAATTGATCAATGCGGCAATTGTCGCAGAATATTGGATTCGCGATTCAAAAATAGCTCTGGTGCGAATCAGCGGCCTGACTGGAAATATAGAGGCGGCCGGATATCAATTAACCGATTTTGAAATTGGTCGTTTATACGCGGAAAGAAAAATATATGACAGCGCTTTGATATATATTGAACGCTTTGCATCAAAATATCCGGATAATAAATCGGCCCTTTTAATGCTTGGCAATTTATACCCGATTCTGGGCCAGGTTGATTTTGGAAGAACAGCGTATGAACAGGCCACGAAAATGTATCCGCGAGATTTTTCGGTACATAAGGCGCTCGGTATTTATTATCAAATGAGAAGTATTGCAGAATCAGATCGGGAATATTTGTATCTGGCACGCAAAAGTTATGATATGGCTATCAATCTGAATCCATACCAAGCTGACGAGATTACTGAAATAATAAAAAAAATATCCCAGAAAAAATAATTGTATTAAAATCGAACCTGACCCGAGCTTTGCGCGTAAAAATATTAAAGTCAGATAAAAGACTATTATACGGCTTGTAGATTGTTTTGCTAACATTAGAGTGGGAATTATATGAATGATAGATATGATTTTTGTTGACAGCAGTTTTTGAAAATTGTTGTATGGAAATGAGGATCATAGATATGGAAATAGGATTATATTATTCCAGAGGCAACTCCGGCCATCGTAAAACCGCCGATTTTGTAAAAAGGGCGGTGGAGAATCTCGGTATTTCGGCAATTATTACCGAAACCGACCAAAAAACAGCCCGGCCCAGATTAATCGTTGACGGGTTTGATCTGTTTAATCAGATCAATAATGGTCGGTCTGATCAAAGTGAGTCGATTCCTTATAAGATGGTTGAGGGATTACTCGAACAAACCGCCTGGTAAATCATATCGGCGAATTATATTTTCGGGTTATTTTAATATCAAGTGGTGAGATATTCTCATAATCATTATGTCCCGGCGGGGGCAAAGATATATGTATTTGTACCAAAAGGTACGAATATTATTCAAATGAAAATTGTCGCATTATGTGTATGTTGTTGCAATATGGTTTCTTACGGCAGTCGGTAGGAGTTGGCACGCCGTTTGATATTTATTTGGAAAAATGAATAATAATTTTGAATCTAAAAGGAGTCGCAAAATGATACAGAAAAGTTTGTTTGTCCTGCTTATTTTTGGCATGATGGCCCTGTTGGCCGGTTGCAGCGACACAACGACCACATCCCCGGCCGATACCTCCACTTCAGAGGATTTTGGCGACTACACTCCGACCGATGAGTCGGCCTTTTTTGGTGATTCATATATGATGGCTGAGATGGGCGAAGATTC
>CAZJLX010000043.1:0-10950 GCA_964546545.1 uncultured Ignavibacteriaceae bacterium
GCCGATCAATTTACCGATAAGGAAACTGATGCCGGAAAAGAAGAAACGGCGGATAAAGACAACAAACTTACGGAGGAGAAATGACTTTAGTACCGATGGTGGTCGAGCAAACCGGGCGCGGCGAACGTGCCTATGATATATATTCGCGACTGCTGAAAGACCGAATTATCTTTATCGGCACACCGATTGAGGATCATCTGGCCAATCTGGTTATCGCTCAGTTGCTTTTTTTGCAGGCTGAGGATCCGGAGAAAGACATTTTTCTCTATATAAATTCCCCGGGCGGATCGGTCACAGCCGGTATGGCCATCTATGATACGATGCAATTTATCAAGCCTGATGTAGCCACGACCTGTATGGGTCTGGCGGCCTCAATGGGTGCTTTTTTATTATGCGCCGGGGCCAATGGCAAAAGAGCAGCCCTGCCGAATGCCCGGATTATGATTCATCAGCCGATGGCCGGTACTCAGGGACAGGTAACCGATATTGAAATTATGACCAAAGAATTTTCCGATACCAAAAAACGTCTGAACGAGCTTTTGGTTTTTCATACCGGTCAGTCGCTGGAAAGAATAGAAAAAGATACCGATCGCAACTTTTTTATGTCGCCGGGCGAAGCGGTCGACTATGGCTTGATCGACAAAATTTATAAATCCAAAAAAGATGAGAAATCTGATTAATCTCTTCTGAGGAAATATCATTGACTGATAAAAGAAAAAAAGGTTCATCATCGGATGATGGCCGGACTAATTTCCCCCACCGCTGTAATTTCTGCGGCAAACCGGCTTCAAGTGTCAAACGGCTGTTTGCGGGATATGAAGCTTTTATTTGCAATGAATGTGTCGCGCTCTGTAATGATATCATTGTCTCATCGACCGAATTCGATGAATCCGAAGAAGGTTTTATTCCACCCAAACCTAAGGAGATAAAAGAATTCCTCGATCAATATGTTATCGGGCAGGAACAGGCCAAAAAGAATGTCGCGGTGGCGGTTTATAATCATTACAAACGGATCGGGACGCTAAGCCAAAAGAGCGATAAAAAGGCGGCAAGCGGTAAACATGATGAAGTTGAACTTGAGAAATCAAATATTTTACTGATCGGCCCGACCGGAACCGGAAAGACTTTAATCGCGCGCACGCTGGCTCGATTTTTGAAAGTACCCTTTTCTATCGCCGACGCCACTGTCCTGACCGAGGCCGGTTATGTCGGAGAAGATGTCGAAAATATCCTGGTGCGTCTCTATCAGGCCTCCGGTTTTAATCAGTCCCGGACGGAGCGGGGTATAATCTATATCGATGAACTGGATAAAATCGCCCGGACCGAGGGGAATCCCTCGATTACCCGCGATGTTTCCGGCGAGGGTGTCCAGCAGGGCCTTTTAAAGATACTCGAGGGAACCGTCTCCAATATCCCGCCCAAAGGCGGGCGCAAGCATCCGGAGCAGTCCTTTGTCCCGATCGATACGACCAATATTTTATTTATCTGCGGCGGCGCGTTCGAGGGTCTGGATAAGATTGTCGCGCGACGGGTCGGTAAAAAGCAGGTCGGTTTTGATGCCGACGTTTTCGATATCAGTGAATCTTCACCGGAGATATTGGAATTTGTCGAACCGGAAGATTTGCTTAAGTACGGCCTGATCCCGGAAATGGCCGGGCGTCTGCCGGTCACCGCACCGCTGAGACCGCTCGATAAAAATGCTTTGTTCTCCATTCTGACCGAACCGAATAACGCCATCACCAAGCAGTACTATCGCCTTTTTGAGATGGAAGGTATCAAGCTGACGTTCCGGAAAGAGGCGTTATGGGAGGCGGTCGCAATCGCCGAGAAGAAAAAAACCGGCGCCCGCGCTTTGCGCTCAGTTTTTGAAAAAGCGATGCTTGATATTATGTACAATTCACCCTCCAAAAAAGATATCGAAGAGATAATCATCACGCCCGAAGTTATTAGCGGAAGCGGCAAACCGGAAATTATTAAAAAAGCCAATCGACAGACCGCCTGAATTTAATAAATCATCGTAACCACTTCAAAATCAGACTATAATAATTAAATTCTGTTGACAAATAAGCATCAGTTGCTATTTTTTCATTAGAGCACAACGATCGTTGTTTTGAAAAACAATTAACCGGGAGAGCGCGAATGCTTAAAAAACATCTGTTGATTTTGGCATCTATGGTTGCCTTTGTGCTTTTTTTCCAGTTCGGATGTGATGACAAAAGTCTGACCGACACCGATTTTTATGATGAGGATAGTGATAAATTGTTTGATGTTCCGGATTGTGTGATGCCAAATCCTGCAAAATTAATTGGTGACGAAGATCAAGATGAACATTTTCAATCTCCCTCCAATAAAATGGCGCTTAATATGAATAGTATGAAAGATACAACGTTGTATCTTCCTACAGATTATAATTTTGAAATTTGCTGGTCAAACCGCCAATCCCGCCAATTGCAGTTGTCATACGCTTTGCCAATAGCAAGCAATGTATTAATTACAATAATTGATCCATCTGGAAATATCCTGAAAACAGTTGTCGATGAACGACAACAGTGTGCTTACTACACATGCTCCTGGACAGCAACTTCAACCGGCTATTTTAAGGCTTCAATAAATGCAGGTCAGTACCATAAGAGCTATTGGTTTGAAATATAAAAATTTCGGAGAATAATATGCTTAAGATTATAAAATCTGCCTTTTTTATAGCTATAATAATTGTCCTGTCCACATCATTCGCTTTTGCCGAGATGGGTTTGATTGGCGGGGTCGGCTTTCCTAAAGGAAATATGGATTATTCAATTGACGGTTTCTTCTATCATCGGAATAATGTTTTACCTTTTATTCAGATCGAGGCCACACTTCATAATTCTTACGCCTCCCGTGAGGCCGGTTTCGGGACGATATCCCGCGATGTCGCCGCCGGATATCTTCTGGGTCGATATTCTATATCACTGCCGATCAGCGGCCTAAAACCGTTTATAGCTGCGGGCGGAGGAATTCATTTTATCGCCTCTCTGTCAAGCGACGACTCACCGATGGGCGGCGAGAGCAAATATGATTTTTCATCCAAGGGTCATATCTTTATAGGTGCCGAATACAGGTTTATACCCAAATTTTTTCTGACCGGATTTATACGTTTGACTTTCCCCGGCGATGAGACGTTTGACGCCGGTTATGTCGGACTGGGAATTGGTTTTTAGATAAAACCTGCCATAAATCGAATAAAGGGGAGATAGTATATCAGCACCTATTTTGAACTTCTGAAACTATCCGATTTATATCGCCGGAAGATAATCAACGATATCATAAAATTTCTCGAATTGCCACGCGGGAGTTTTGGTCTTGATATCGGCTGCGGCCTGGGATCACATACTATATTATTGGCCAAAGAAGTGGCACCGAACGGCTCTGTGATCGGAATAGATACAAATTCCGAATTTATTAAATATGCCATCGATCAGTTACAGGACACGGACCTTATTGGAAACGTGAAATATCAAACGGCCGACGCCGACAATCTTCCTTTTAAAGAAAATAGCCGGGACTGGATCTGGTCGGTCGATACACTCTGGCCGGACAACAATTTCGAAAAGCGCATAAGTGAAATATTACGGGTATTAAAACCGGGCGGCAAAATAGCGCTGGCTCTCTGGAGTTCACAGCTTTTGCTTCCCGGTTATCCAAATATAGAGGCGGCCTTAAATATCAGTTCAGCCGGTCTGGCACCTTTTAAAAAAGATTCATCTCCGGAGCAACATTTCTTATTAACCGGGAAACAATTACAATTGGCCGGATTTAAAAATATCATTGTCCGTTCATTTATTGGGGAAATTCAGACTCCTCTTGATATGAAGATGAAAG
The DNA here is from genome assembly GCA_964546545.1 of uncultured Ignavibacteriaceae bacterium. GTDB lineage: Bacteria > Zixibacteria > MSB-5A5 > GN15 > PGXB01 > CAZJLX01. The sequence goes on from CAZJLX010000043.1 coordinate 3,859, forward strand.
AGGCGGCTCTGTCACTTATTTTAATGCGCTGGGAGGGTGCAAACAGAGAAGTGGCTCAGGAAACATGGGAAATATTTGAAAAATTGACCGATCCGAATTCGCCTCAGTATATTCTGAACAGTAAAGATTATTACGCCTTTTTTACATATACCCTGTTCTGCGGAATAAAGCGATAAATAATTATTTTGGTTATATCAAATAAAAAAGGGATTGGCGACCAGCCAATCCCTTGAATTTTATCCGACTAAAATCGGATTTTTCCAGACGCAAGCTTTAGAAACGTCGGCCACCACCGCCGCCACCACTGCGACCACCGCGACGGAAACCACCGCCGCCGGAGGGACGCTCCGTACGCGGACGAGCCTCGTTTACATTCAGTGTCCGTCCATGCAAATCGACGCCATTCATCTCTTCAATAGCTGTCTTGCCTTCTTCATCAGTAGCCATTTCGATAAAGCCGAATCCGCGTGATTGGCCGGTATCTCTGTTCTTGACGATATTGACATTTGTTACTTCACCATAAGCCTCAAAAGCCTGGCGAAGATCATCTTCCACCGTGTCAAATGACAGGTTTCCAACATAGATGTTCATTACAAACTCCAAATCAGGTGCCAATCATACCGGACATATCCGGAGAAGAGAGGCACGTTTACGCGCACTATTGCGCCTGCGTCTCAAGACTCATTTTTTTGGAAAAATTGTTACCTAATAGATCAAAAATCCCTAAAAACTAAAACACAAGAGACAAATTACCATGCCTAAATATATCGACATAAACAGCTTAAGTCAACATATTTAAAATGAAATTAGACAATTATTTAAAAATATTTTATTGTGGGATAAAAGCCGCCCTTTTGCGAAATATAGACATTCGGCCTCCGATCGGCCGCTACAGCGCCAGTCAATAAAAGCTTGATGTCGTAAATATAATATGCCAGATTTTTAATGTCTAAACTCCCAGTCTTTAGGAGAATGTTTGGGTTAATGACTAATTTGAAAACTGCCCCACAGGGCTGTCGGTCGTCAATATTTTGTATCACCTGGTAAGTTTTATCATGGCCGTAATAATAATCGGCGTCTGCCAACCTACGGAATAATCAAAGTCTTTTGCCCGGCGAAAATTTACTTCGCCGGATTTTATTAATCCGAATAAATCAGATTTTCACAATTGCCAAACCGACTAATAATTCAATATCATAAGGAAAAATACAACCGGAGGAGACAACATGCGCATCTTTATATCTCTGATATTTATATTCCTGCTTTTTTCTCAATTTCTTCTATCCCAAACAGATGAGGATATTTTAACCAGGGCTCTCAATTCGGTCGGCTTCGAAAAAAGCGATATCGGATTTAATCCCCGCGGTTACTGGAGCCGTTTTCCGCTCGATATCCCGTACCGCTTGACTTCATTTGATGACCTTTTCGCTGAGCCGTTTAAGCTGTACGATTACTCCAAAACAATGGCGGCGGCGGTGAAGACATATTTCGCTCCGCACTTTCTCGACAGCAGCTCACTATCGCTCTATTATGCGACCTATTCGCTGGGGGTCGACCGCAAAATGGGTGGCTTCCGAAATTACCGGGCCAATCTGCTGGAAGTGAAAGACTCGGCCAATCCATTGGAAAGCGCGTTTCTGACGCTTTATGATCTGGCCGAGGAGGGAGGACTATATCCGTCGGAAAATAAGGATATTGATTGGCAAAACTGCAAAAAGAAGATCAAATCAATATCCGACAATTTTTCCAAAGAACAACAATTGATTCTGTCCAAATTGATTATAAATATGACTGATATAATCAGATGGCGGAATCTCGCTTTCCGTAATTGCGACAAAACAACTATGGAAAAAATATTTAAACTTAAAGAGCTGCCGCTGACCCAACCGGATGGTAATATCTATTACCCGGAGATGGATGATATCGCCGGTTGTATCGACTACGCTTCGCTACATTATGCCGCGTTGAAAACAGCCGCCATTGTCCAGGAAACGGCTGATTCCCTGCTTTATTATTCACAGCCGGAACAGATAGAGTCAATTGTAATAATGACACCATACGGGGAAATACTGCTGCCCGGATCAGATAGTGCAAACCCGATTGATTCGAATCAATCGGGTAATCTTTTGACAATTGATTTTGGTGGAGATAATTACTATAAAGGAGCCTTCGGAGCCACCTCCGATTATAACTGTCCCCTGTCAATCCATATTGATCTTGGCGGAGATGACCATTATATCGCCGATTCAATAGCTTCGCAGGGGGTCGGGATTTTAGGTATAGGTATTCTGTATGACGTGGCTGGAAATGATATTTACGAGGGCAAAGAGTACACGCAGGGTTTCGGGATGTTCGGCGTCGGAATACTGGCCGACATGGCCGGTGATGACAAATACAAAGCCGAGTTATCATCGCAGGGCTGCGGCTATTTCGGGATCGGCCTCTGTTTTGACGCGGCCGGCAGTGACAGTTTTTATATCTATGGTGCCGGCCAGGGTTTTGGAGGAATCGGCGGCGGAATAGGAATTTTGGCCGATTATAGCGGCGATGATTCCTACATTGGGGAACCCTCGCCTGATGTCTATGATCTTTCCGACTATCATTCGGAATTCAAGATCAACGGCAACGGGGTACAGGGAGTCGGGTTTGGACGGCGCGGCGATATCACCGACGGCCATGCTTGGGCGGGCGGCTTGGGGGCGATTATTGATATGTCGGGCAATGACCATTATCTGTCGGGTAACTGGTCACTCGGTTGTGCCTACTGGTTTTCAACCGGGATAGCCTATGACGGCAGTGGTGATGATATCTATGAATCCTGCTATTTTACCCAGGGTTCAGGGGCGCATTTCTGCAACGGGATTCAGATTGATGAAGGCGGTGATGATAGTCATGAAATGTACGCCACTGCCGGGGCGGGGCTTGGCTTTGGCTGGGACTACACCAACGCCTTTTTGATTAATATCGGCGGCAATGACCGCTATAAGGCAAAGATGATTTCAATCGGCTGTGCCGAAATTCGTTCTAATGCGTTTTTAATAGATATCGACGGCGATGATTTATACCAGCTCAAAGAGGGCGCGCTCGGTTTCGGGGCGGTCGATTCCCGACCTTATTACAGCAAACCATCACCAACCGTGACATATTATTCCGACAGTAAATCAATCGGCTGCCTGATAGATATCGGCGGCGCGGATAAATATATCTCATTTAATGACAGCGCTGAATTTAATCATCCTGATGCGAAAAATAATTCTATTTGGCAGAATCCGAAAGTATCTGACAGTACGTACGGTGCCGATAATTACGGCATCGGTATCGATACCGAATCCGGCTCTATCGAAGAAATCGAGAAGTGGAAATAAAGCCCGGCCTATCAGGCCTTGACCGCTTTGGCCACTTTTTTCTTTTCGCCGCGAAGCAGTGATATTTTCAAAAGCGGCGGCGTTACCAGGGTGGTAACCATAACCATTATGACCACTGCTGAATATGTGCCGGCGTCGATCACAGGAACGCCATCCAGCACCAGTTTGGCGCCAATAGCAGCAAAAATCAAACCGACTTCACCACGGGGAATCATTCCCAGCCCGATTGAAATTCGATTGATCGTTTTATCGAATATGGCCAGGGCACAAACCTGTTTGCCCAATATGGCCGCCGCTGTCAAGACTCCGGCAAAGAGTAAAATATCGGTATTGCCGAAAGTCTCAAGCTCGACTTTCATACCCATCTGGACGAAGAAAATCGGGATCAGGAAAATTCCGATCGGTTCAATCAATTCCTCGATATGATGTTCTCCACGATCGGTGAAGTCTTTGTAGTGTAATTTATTTTGTATCAAGCCAGCGGCAAAAGCACCGACAATCGGTGCCAGACCGATCATTTGCGCGGCGTAAGCCATCGTAAAACAGACCAGCAGAGCAATTGTCAAAAGTATTCCGGAGACTTTAAATTTACTGCCAACCTTAAAAACGCGCGGCATTAGCCAGTTGCCGACAACAATACCACCGACAACAAATCCGACCGCCTTAAGGACAATCACCAGGATTTGTCCCGAATCGGCCCCACCACCGCCACTGTTGGCGGTCGTAATAATACCGGTGACAACCGCCAGGATTACCAGACCCATGATATCATCGATAACCGCTGCGCCGAGTATAATTTTGGCCTCGCGCGTCCGAATTTTACCGATATCCTTCAGAACCCGCGCCGTTATACCGACCGAGGTGGCCGTTAAAGTCGCGCCGATAAAAATATGGACATAGGTCGATTGATCCGGTAAAAATAAAATTGCGACACCCCAACCGAGAAAGAAGGGGGCGATGACGCCAAAAGTCGCGACCATAAATGAGGCCGCTCCGACCTTCATCATCTCATCAAGCGATGATTCCAGACCAACCAAAAAGAGAAGCAGGATTACCCCAATTTCGGCTAATACCTCCAGTGTCACTGAATGTTTGAAAGGCTCGAAAAAATCAACTCCAAGCAGGGCCATATTACCGATAATCATACCAAAAACCAGCTCACCCAGCACTGCCGGTTGTTTGAAACGTTCGAAAATGTCGCCGCCCAGTTTGGCCGCCAACAGAATTATTATCAAACCGAGAAGAACATCGGCAACCTCGTTGCTACCATGCCCGGCCGCTTCTTCATCTGCTTCGTGAGAGGACATCTCACCTTCATGGGTCGTCGTCAGAACCGAGCTATCAACCGCCGTAACAAGGCTGTCATCCGGATAATCGATTTGCGGATCCTGCTGGGCAAAGGTTAGCGAATAAACCATATATCCGACGATAATTACGAAGGCGGCTATTGATCTCTTATTGGTCAGCAAACGTCCCATTATTTTACTCCCGGCTGCATTATAATTTTTCACCCCTGGCGTGAATGTTTGAAGCGTCTGGTTCCTGACTCGCTTCATATTTTTTAATTGGCGGAAGGTATGAATTTACCACATTTTTGACAAGATAATTTTAGGATAAAAAAGAGGGTGTCGGATAATCCGACACCCTCCAAACATGTCATTTTGGAGTATATAAAGCAGATAAATTTACGCCGCTGGAACTTTGGTCTGTTTTTTCAGCCTATCTATTTCCGATTTCTGCTTTTTCGTATATAATTTCTCCATGGACAGATAAAGCGCGGCCATCCGATCCTGCATCTGCGAAAGAATCGGGAGCATCTCGCCAATATCAAGTTCGAGATTTTTGGCCAGATCGAACATACGCAGCAATGAACTTTTTCTGATTTGAGCCAGTCTTTCCGAACTTAAGCCCAGTTTCTTTTCCAATGCGCAGGCATATTTTATATTTTCCTCGATACCCGGGTAATAACCGTCCATCGGTTCCATCGCCATACAGTCGGCCAGAGCCACGATTTCATTAAGTTTGTCGTCATCCGGTACAATATCCGGCTTATCTGCATTATGGTGATTTTCCAGTACAAAACCCAGACGGGGCGGTAATTTCCAAGCCTTAATCAGTTCGCCGCCGACCTGACAATGATCAAAACCAAACCGCTCCTTTTCAACGGCACAGAGACCGCGGTCTTCCGACTTCATCTGCTCGATTAACAGGCAATACTGCTCTTTGAAATAGCTAAGCATCAGGATAATACCGACATCATGCAAAAGGCCGGTGACAAAAGCCTCCTCCGGTTCCCGATATTTAACCGCTTCGGCTATGGATCGGGCATTCACGGCCGTTTCTATTAGATGCCGCCATATCCGGTGCAAATCATATTGATCATTCTGTTCCGGTTCCGATCCCAGGCTAAAAACCGTACTGCTCAGGGCCAGCATTTTGACGCTGTTGAGACCCATAACAACCACAGCTTCCGAGATTTTACTGACTTTTCTATTCCGGCCATATTGGACCGAGTTGACCATACGTAATAACCGGGCAGTCAATGAAACATCCTGCGAGATAACCTCAGCGACATCATCTGAGTCAGATTTGGGATTGTTGATTACCTTCAGAACGGCCGCAAGAGTCTGCGGCAGACTGCCAAAATCGCAGGTTTTTTGAACAACTTCTTCAGGGGTGGGGGCGCCCATTATTAATTCCTTTCCAGATCGTTTTTTTAATTATCGGAGGAATAGTACTTATAATTAGAGATCGTAGTATATTGAGTATCAAAATACGTAATAAATGCGGAGAATCAGCCGACTACTTTAAGTTTTGCGTATTTGGCCATTATTTTTTTGGTTCCGACACCGGTGAAATAAATCTCAAGCTGAAGCGACTCACCCCGTCCCTCGACGCGAATGACCTTGCCTCGGCCAAATGTCGAATGTTGCACAATACGGCCAACTCGCAGGATTTCATCTTCCTCATATTCGTAATGAATTGTTTCTCCGGGCGGCGCTGAACCGGGACGATTATTGGAAACAGCCGCCATCCGGCGCTGACTCCGCAGGTCGGCCAGCTCGACCAGTTCGGGCGGCAATTCTTTCAGGAAGCGGGAGGGCATTGATTCGCTCTCACCGAATCGATTGCGAACGGTTGCCATTGACAGGTAAAGATATTTTCTGGCCCGGGTGGCACCGACATAAAAAAGCCGCCGCTCCTCCTCAAGCTCCATCGGGTTTTCAAAGGTTCGCGCCAGTGGAAAAAGCCCCTCCTCCAGACCGACAATATAAACGGCATCGAACTCCAGACCTTTGGCGGCATGAAGAGTCATCAAGGTAAGTTTATCTTCTATCTCTTTGTAGGCATCAAGATCGGTATATAAGGAAACCTCGGCTAAGAAATTATCCAGAGTCGGCTCCTGATGCGCCAGAGAAAACTCCTTTGCCGCCGAGATGAATTCCTCGACATTTTCCACCCGCCCTTGACCGACCAACGGATCCTCGGACGCAAGATATTCCAGCAGTTTTATATCATCGACGATCCTCTGCGTCAGGTCGGCGATATTCAGGCTCTCTCTTAAACGGATAAATGACTCTACCGTCTCGGCGAATTTTGATATCAATTTTTGCGGTCGGGAGCCAAGTTCGTCACATTGCTCGATTTTTTTGGACGCTTCATACATCGAGATTTTTAATTCGCGGGCGAACAGGGCCTGCCTGTCAATCGAAGTCTGTCCGATTCC